>JAPLXC010000008.1 GCA_026396275.1 Candidatus Moraniibacteriota bacterium
AGCATTATGATGAGTACGAAGAAAGCTTGCGACATTTGGGAGAATAATTTAAGACAATTTGAAAGTTTAAATAGAGAGGGAAATAATTCCTACCGCATAATATACGGTAGTGAGTACTTTAAAAACTGAATATTTAAATAAAGGAGAGAGATAGGAATGAAAAGACTAAGAATGATAATTTTGTTTGTTTTTGTGGTTGCCATCCTTTTTGGATGCGCGACAGGCCGGGACAAATATATCCCGGATCATGCCATGAAGAATCCCGCGGACGGCGTGAGTATTCCGCATCCCGTGGAAGCAGAGAAAGCTGGAACCAAAAAAATAACCACCTTCACGTTCTTTATGAACCCGGATCTTTGGGTAGAAGTTGTCGGTGGAGGCGGGGTCTGGCCTATTTTGGGATCGGATGGAGAAAAAGAATTCAGAAGCTATAGTTGGATGTCTGGAATAAGCCATTGGGGAGATTTTCTCCTTCAAGCTTCATTCCAAAAAACAATTCAAGAGATTGCATATGTTAAGTTCATCTCGTACAACCGGGATGCCGGCTGGGCATATAAATTGAACGGGGAAAAAATTCCGGAAGACAAATACGATCCTAAAAGCTTTGATAATGATCCCGAATACAGAAAGAAAGTTTTCTCCGAGTTCGGTACGAACTTTGAGGAACTCGATGCCTGCTGGAAAACTTATTTCAGGTCTCATGGCCTGAATCTTCCTGAAGGCATATCCAGTGTGAAAGAAATAGAACTGGGAACAAAAGAATGGGAGACCTACAAACAAAAGGTCGCATCCATGATGAAATCCAACCCGAAGATGGGAAATGGAGAAATCCGCTCCTCTTTTCTTCCTTTGGAAGAATTTAAAAAGGTAGCGGTTGAAAATCCCGGTTTTAACGGAGGAAGCAGATTTGTAAAGCAGGGGCTAAATATCCCCCTTTTAGCAGTACCATTTGCTTCCACAAGCATTATAATCGCGGCGGCTGCCAGCTTAGCTGGCGATGTTGCCAGGGCCGGAATCAATGACGATTATTCGTCATATTATGCCAGGTCTACAGTTTTGAGAATAGGGCTTAAAGATAATTTTCACACCATTGTGAATGTATATAAAGAGCTCTTAAGGGAAAGAGATAGGATAATAAACGAAAGATAAGAAAGAAAGGAGAAAAAAATGAAAAACTTAAAAGCCATAAGACTGCTTATAGCAGCAGTAGTGCTTGCAGTCCTGGCTTTTTTCGGGACTGCAGATGCGGTTGAATTCTACACAGTTAAGAAAGGCGACTGCCTTTCGAAAATAGCGAAAAAGCACGGAGTTTTAGTGAAGGAATTTCATAATGCTAACAAGGATAGGATAAAAAACATAAATCTTATCTACCCAAATCAGGTATTTGTGGTTCCTAATGAATATGCTGAGTTTTCTTTTGAAAACCCAGGTGAAGAAAAATACCAAGGAACACTTAATGAGGCATTAAAGCTTCACAAATATCCGGAAATGGCTCAAGAACTTCTAAAAGAAGAAGTTCGTAAGGGCAACTATAAATGGGTTGAAATCAAGAATGGTGACAAATTCGCCATGGTATTCGGAAAAAATAAAATTCGCCGCAATACAATTGCGAATCTCAAAAAACCAATAAAGGCGAAAAAATATACGGCAAAGGTGGGGGACTTAGAGTATGTTTTGCTCTATCCACCTGCCTGCAAAAACTGGGCAATGCCGCCCGGATTAACTCCAACACCAACGAAAATGGAACCGCCTCGGGAAGAGAAAACCCCGGAGACACCTGCAAAGGTAGAGGTTCCTGGAACAACTCCTCCGAAAGAGGAAATAGTTGCTACCCCAACGGTAGTGACTCCAACTACTCCAGAGAAAAAAGAAGCTCCACCTAAAGATGAAGCAAAACCGTCTGAAGATCTTTTTGAGTTTTACGTGGGGGGTGGATATTACCACAATGCCCATGTCGGAAACGCAAGTGGAGATTTCCTGTGGGCCAAGCTTCGGTATTTTCCGATTACATTTAAATCGGAAAATTATAAATACCGGCTCGGCGCATTTATGTCAGGATTTTTGGGCGAGGGCAATGACCGTGACTATGAGTACAGAAATAAACGGCTCGCCGGCGGGATTTCAGGAAAAGTGGAAGGTGACTCAATGGATGCTACTCTTGATCTCGGCGTGGGAAGGATCTGGAAACATGGAGATAAAGATACTGCTGGAAAAGAATTTCACAGCAGGCAAACCGACAATATTTTCCTAATTTCGGGGAATTTAAAGGACTATGAGCGCAGATTGAGAGGCGAAAAACTTTTCCCTGAAACAGAGTTAAACGTTGAAGCAATCTTTCCTTTTGACAGGAAAGAAAGCAGAAGCTTTAACGGAAAATCTCTGTCTTCAAGTCCCTGGAATAATCAGATAGTAACTGCTGATTTTACCCAGTGGATTTACGACATCTACGTCAGCGATGAGACCAGGATTATGCCGGGAATCTCGCTAGGAGGCGGATATGACTGGGGTCCTGAAAAGGCCTTCGGATTAGTCGGTCCCGCTGTACGGCTGAATTCTTATAACCAAAACATTCTGCAGGTTAATGCAGGATATAAGGAAGAATTCGGCGGTAAGGGAGATAACTTCAAAATATCTGCCTGGGTCTCACTTAATGGGGTTTATAATGCCATTCAGGCAGCAAGAATCTCAGAGGCCAATGGGGAAGATATGATTTACAGAGGACCTGAAGCGGAACGGCAGAAACAAGCTCGTCCGGATGTAGTACATGTTACGAGCCTCGTAGATATGAGGCCTTCAGAATAGATTGGTCATGGGCGATATCCGGATTCCGGCTCTTTCGCCCAATTAAAAACCTATTACAAAAAAGGAGGGAACGATGAGAAAATCAGTTTTGACACTTGCTCTGTGTTTTGCAGTCATATTCTGTGCTACACAGGTAACGGCGACAATGGTTACAGGAAATGATGCTGGTGCAGTAAGTAATGACTATTCATTCTCTGCTGTGACCAAAGAAGGATTTTCTGTAACCTTGCCGAGGGTTGTCGGAGTGTTTGACCGCGATCCCAAAATCAAGGGAACTAAGCCCGTGAAAAACGAGCTTGGCCAGGATCGCTGGGTATTGAGGTACAAAGATAATCCCAAGGCATTTGAAGGCGCTGAACTTTATGCTTTCGGCACCCAATCAAACTGGCCTGGCGGGAAAACTCTCAAAGGGCTTAAGCACGGCACAAAAAAAGAGCTGGGAAAAGCTCAAATTACAGGAGATTCAGTAACTTTGATGATTAAAAACAAGTTTCCCAATGTTGAGTACTTTTATCAGCCTATTATCTGGGTTGTCGTCCTTAAAGACAATCACCAAGCATGGGGAGGGCACATTGGATGGCCAGATGGTCCATACATTGTGCTTAACAAGCAGGGACAGGTACAAACCTGGTTCCTGGTAAACAACAAGGAGGGGAAAATACTCCCCCCAGGCGATGAAGGAAGAAAACTGGCTAGCGAGAGAAATTAATCTTGACTAGCTAAAACTTAGAGGCGGACAGAGAAATTCGTGATTCACGATACTCTGCCCGCCTCATTTTATTTCCGAGGAAGCGAATAACTTTTATCCTTTTGAAGCATTCCCAAAGCCGCTCCTGTTGAGATCCAGGTTATCCACTGAAGAGGGGTATTCCGCATAACATTATCAGTCAAACTTGCCACGGCAATAGAAAAAAATATTGCAAAAAAAGCAAGGTAAAGCGTACCTTTATCAAAATCGCGGTTCTTCCAGTATTGCAGAAAAAAATAGGACAGGATGTAAAAAATATAAAAAGTAAAAACCAGAAGTCCGATAACACCGCCTTCAACGAAAGAGCGCACGTAATCATTGTGAGCGGCCGTACTTCCAAATTTTAATCCCCGGCTGTATTCAAGAACTTCCTCGAATGTATTTGTCCCATAACCCAATATTTGCTTGTTCCTACTCAATGTTTCACTTATCGCATCTTTCCATAAAGTTTTTCTCCAGGAAATTGAATTGCTTGGGGAGAATGAAAAGGCCTCTAGAAAACGCTCCTGAACTGAAGGTAAAAATGCATAAATAGTGAAAGAAAAAATGAGCGCAAAAATTAAAATTTTTCTGAACTTTACTACTCCAATTACCAAAACAAACAAGAGCATTGCAGCCCAGGCAACCCTGGTGTACGTCAAAATTAAAAGCAAAAGATAGAAAGGGAAGGCCAAAGCCCAAAAAGGGTGAATTTTCCTATTTATGAAATAATATACAAAAAATAGAGTAATTACTGAAAACAGGTACAGGCTGAAAGAATTCGGATGGCTAAAGGTGCCAAGAATCCTGGGTTCTGGAAAAGCGTCATCAAAATAGCCGATTTTAAAAATATACTGGTAAAGTGCTACAAAAGCCGGTATTATGGCAGAGATAAAGATAACTTGTAATAAAAGAGAAAAATCCTTTTTTGAGTTTGTAATATTGAAAGCAAGAAAAAATAAGAACAGCAAATCCACTAATCTGATAATCTCTTTAATGGTTGAAAAAGTGTTAATTGAATAGAAAACAGTAAACAATGAAAATAATATGTAAACAAAAATTGGAATTTTAAGGGGAAGGTCCCTGAAATTTTTGAAATTTTTAGCAATGTAAATTATTCCGACAATAAAAATGGCTATCCCGATAATTTGGGAAAAATTGAGCGAAAACATGTCGTTTATGGTAAAGTTCATTTTTTCCGTGAAATAATCGGTAATCATGCGAAAGATTATCAAAAAAATCAGAGCTATCCAGGGGCTTTCAAAAAGAAGCAGCATCAAGGATGAAATAAAAATAAATCCGAAAAGATAATAAATTGCTAAATTAAAAATCAACGATAGCACCAATAATGCCAGCGACAAAATTACCAAAAGGATCCAGCGGGCAGGTCTATGAGCAGAAAAAAAGTCTACCACTTGACAAAACATAAGAATTGAGGTAAGGTTACTTGTTATACTATCATATTACACTATCACAAAATTTTTAAAAAGTCAATCCTATGAGGGTATTAATGGTAAATAAATTTAATTATTTGAAGGGTGGGGGAGCCAAATATTTTTTGGACCTGGTTGAAATTTTAAGGAAACATGGCGTGACAGTCGCCAAGTTTTCAATGCAGGATGAAAAAAACTTGCCGGACGAGAACGAAAAATATTTTGTCAGCAACATTGATTTTAATGATTTCAAGGTAAAGAATATTTTTCGCTATATTAGCAGGATTTTATACAGCCGCGAGGCTGCAAAAAAATTCGAAAAGTTGATTATAAAATTTAAACCAGACATTATACACCTTCATAACATTTATCATCAAATTTCTCCTTCTATTTTATTTACTGCAAAAAAATTCAACATTCCTATAGTAATGCATCTTCATGACTACAAGATAATTTGTCCTAATTACAAATTGTTCAGTCAAAATGAAATTTGTCATAAATGCAAAGGCGGAAGGTATTATAATTGCATCCTTCGCAAATGCATTAAAAATTCCCGGGCAAAAAGCGCTTTAGCCGCTGCGGAGGCCTACCTGCACGATACATTCCTAAAAAGCTATGGTCAGGTGGACTTGTTCATTGCGCCTAGCCAGTTTATGAAAAGCGTGTGCGTTGATTTTGGCATTCCGGAAGAAAAAATCAAGGTGGTCTGCAATTTTGTAGAAATGGAAACAAAAGAAAAAAATTTATGGGAAAAAATAGAGAACTATTTATTATTTTTTGGACGGCTTTCTGAAGAAAAAGGCATTGATGTTTTAATTAGGGCAATGAAAGGAATAGACGGAGAATTAAAATTAAAAATTGTCGGCGGCGGTCCGGAAGCTGAAAAACTGGGAAATCTAGTCAGGGAACTCAAGCTGACACGCCGGGTAGAACTTACTGGTCCAAAATTTGGAAAAGATTTGTCAGAGATAATCACTAAAGCAAAAGCGGTTGTGATCCCTTCCGTTTGGCCAGAAAATATGCCCTTAAGCATGCTTGAGGCAATGGCCAGTGGCAAAGTTGTTTTAGCTTCCAGGGTTGGAGGGATGCCCGAAGCAATCAAAGATGGCGAAAATGGATTTCTTTTTGAACCAGGAAATTATCAACAACTTACGCAAAAAATAAATGCCTTGAAAAAGATAAATCTGCTGGAAATAGGAGAAAAAGCCAGAATCACAGTTAATCAATTCAATAGTCAATGGCATTTTAAAGAAATATATGATATTTATAACTTCTTACTTCGGAAACAAAATAAAGGTAAGTTTGGTGATAAAACCTTTTAGTGTTAATTGTACAACCACTTGACAAAAAGGCGCATTCTTGCTAGTATGCAAGGTCTTAATAAATTAACCAATAACTATAAAAAAATGAGTAAATATAAGCCATCAAACAAGGTAGTTAAGCTGGCTGAAATAGCCGGAGGCATCCTTCTCGTGGGTCTTTTTATCCTGCCTTTTTTATCAATGGCCGGCCATAAAAAAATACACGTGGACGACAGCGCCAGCGGAACTGAAGACGGAACCTCCAGTCATCCATATAAAACCATTACCAAGGCGCTGAAACACGCGGACAGCGGTGATGAAATTCATGTTGCTAAAGGCGAATACAAAGAAAATATTCATTTGCACGACGGCATAGAGCTTTATGGAGCGTCAAGAGACAGAGTAATCATTAAAGCCGATGATGATGACTACGAAGTCGTTGATCTGGACGATGACACTAAAATTGATAAAGTCACCATAAAGGGCGGAAGATTCGGTGTCCGGGTGGGAAAAGATGAAAAGGCGTCAATTACCAATTGTATTATTAAAGATAATAAAAAGGACGGGTTTTGGCTGGAAGAAAGCAACACCGATGACAAATATAAAGTTAGTATCTCTGACAGCATCATCAAGGATAACGGCCGGGCGGGAATTCATTCAGCTAAAAGGCGCCTGATTTTAGTTGATAATGAAATAATTGACAATGAAAGCGACGGGGCGGATATCGAAGGCGGTTCTCGCGTCTGGCTGGAGAATAACAAAATAAAAAATAACGACGGCAGCGGCTTAAAACTCACGCTTGATGGTTCTTCAATCTGGACCGACGATAATTCTTTTTCCGAAAATAAAAGAGAAGGCGTGGAAATCAACTCCTACGGCGGAGCCGGAAGAATAGACCTCCACGATTCAAGCATTCACGGAAACGACCGCTGGGGAATTGCCCGGGTTCAAAGAAATCATTTTAATTCA
>JAPLXC010000009.1 GCA_026396275.1 Candidatus Moraniibacteriota bacterium
GCAGTTCTTATTGGTCTTTATCAGAAAAGATAAATGGAAAAAATTATTTTTGAAAATCAGTGGATAATCTGGCTGGCGATTCTTTGGACTTTTCCTTGGAAAGGAGTAGCACTATGGAAATCAGCGCGCAATGGTCATAAGGTCTGGTTTGTTGTGCTTCTGATTCTTAATACCCTGGCAATTCTTGAAATTCTTTATATTTTTGTGTTTAGTAAGAAAAAGGAGGAGTATTTAAAAACGGAATCGAAGGATACGCCTTCCCAGAATGGAAATAATTTAATAAAGGGTTTATAATCAAAAAATATTTCCCTAAAGCAAGATCAAGAAACAAATTAAGTGCAGGATATATCATTCCCGCGAAAGCGGGAATCTATAAATTTACTGGATTCCGGATCAAGTCCGGAATGACATAGACATTTCGCCAACTGCTGCGAGATAATTTATTTTTGTATGAAACAAAAAAGAGTTTATATCATTCACGGTTGGGAAGGGCGTCCGGAGGATGCCTGGTTTCCGTGGCTTAAAAGTAAACTGGAAAAAGAGGGATTTGAGGTCTTTATTCCGGCTATGCCCAATACGGAAGAACCGACAATTGACGAATGGGTTAATCATCTTTTGGAGATTGTTCCAAGCCCCAATGAAGATACCTATTTCATCGGGCACAGCATTGGCTGCCAGGCGATTCTGAGATATTTGGAAAAATTAAATAACAAAAAAATTGGAGGTGCTGTATTTGTTTCCGGCTGGTTCATACTTAAAAATTTGGAAACCAAAGAGGAATGGGAAATAGCAGATCCCTGGATAAATACTCCCATTGACTTTGAAAAAGTAAAAAGCGCCACTCATAATTTCATTGCCGTATTTTCAGATAATGATCCGTTTGTTCCGTTGGAAGAAAACAAAAAATTATTTTCAGAGAAATTAAACGCTGAAATTATTATTGAAAAGAATAAAGGGCATTTTACAGGTGAAGATGGAGTTTATGAAACGCCATCTGTTCTTCAAATTTTTTCGGATATACTAAAACAAGGTAAATAGATATTTTGAAATTAAGCAAGCGCGCTGTTACATTAAGAATGGGACATCTCTTAAATTAGAAGAAAAGTCAATAACTTGTGGATAAATTTACTGCCCAGTGGCTCAATAGAGCCACTTTTTTGTTTGGAAAGAAGTGTTGACAGATGGATTATAGTGGTGTAAAATTACATCACAGTGGTAAAGAGTGGTATAAAGTGTGGAATCACTACGAAGTACGAACTTGTACGAAAGTACGAATAACCCGTTTTGAAATTCGTAATTTCGTATTTATTCGTAATTCGTAGGCAATTAGAATGTTTATCGGAGAATATAGTCACACGATAGATCCAAAAAAACGACTGGCTCTTCCGTCAAAGTTTCGAAAAGAACTAGGAGCAAAAGCGGTTGTCACCAGGGGGCTGGACAAATGCCTCTTTGTTTATCCTTTGAAAACTTGGAATGAACTGGCGGCAAAGCTCGGAACTCTCCCTGTGGGAGAATCAGGAACGCGCAGTTTTATCCGTCTGATGCTGGCCGGAGCCACGGATGTGGATGTTGACCGGCAAGGAAGAATTCTTCTTCCGGAATATCTCAAGAAATACGCCGCTCTTAAGAAAAACATAATTGTGGCGGGACTTTTCAACCGCTTGGAAATCTGGGATGAGAGATCGTGGAGCTCCTATAAGCAAAAAGCAGAAAAAAACACTGACGAAATAGCCGAACAGCTGGGGAAACTAGGAGTGTATTAAAATAATTAAAAATGCAAAAATTAAAAATCAAAACGACAAATCAAAATTTAAAAAGAGAAATAATTTTACATTTTGATATTTGATTTTTGATTTAATGATTATTCATAAACCCGTTCTCTTAAAAGAAACTATTGACTTACTGGATTTGAAACCGGGTATGATTGTTATCGATGCCACCTTGGGTGGCGGAGGACACAGTATGGCGATCCTGGAAAAAATACTTCCGGGCGGAAAATTGATAGCCATTGATCAGGACGAAAAAGCCATTGCCGGATTTAAAAAGACATTAGCCAGTTTAAAGTTAAACCTAAAGGAAGAAAGCGTAAGGTTGGCTCATAATAATTTTGCCAATCTTAAAGATATTGTTTTTTCTTTGAAAGTTTTTGAAGTTCACGGGATTGTGGCTGATTTAGGAATTTCTTCTGATCAGTTGAAGGATGCCAAAAGAGGATTCAGTTTTCAGCAAAACGGGCCTCTGGACATGCGGATGAATCGTGAATTAAAAATGACGGCTGGTGACATTGTGAATACTTATTCCGAGCGGCGGCTGGAAAATATTTTTAGGCAGTTAGGCGACGAAAGGCATGCAGGTCTAATCGCTAGAAAAATCGTCCAGGAAAGAAGGCGCAAGCCGATTCAGACCACTTACGAATTAGTTAGTGTCATTGCCAGAGCAGTTCCTAAATCATATCAACACAGGAAAATCCACTTTGCCACCAAGACATTTCAAGCCATCCGGATGGAAGTTAATCAAGAATTGGAGAATCTTCGCAAATTTCTTAGCCAAGCATTTGAGATTCTCAAGAGCAAAGGCAGGATCGCGGTTATCTCTTTTCATTCGGGAGAAGATCGCCTTGTCAAGGAAATATTTCGGGAAAATGCGAGGGGATGCATTTGTCCGCCCGAATTTCCAATCTGCCGATGTCTGAAAAAGCCAGTAGTTAAAATTATTACCGCTCGGCCCATAGTGCCGGGAAAAAAAGAGAGAACTGAAAATCCTCGATCTAGAAGTGCCAAGTTAAGGATAGCAGAGAAAATTTAAAAAATAATAAAGCAAATATAAAAATAAATTAGTGCAAGGGGGCGCAGAGTAAATGACAGGAAGCAGAGTGCTAGTAAAGGGGGGCTATTGCCACTGGGGGACGGTAGCAGCGAAAAACAAAGACAAATATAAAATTCAAAAGCCGGGGTTTGCCAGCCCATGGTTTGTTGTGGCTTTGTTTATCGCCTTGGCGGGAATATTGTATCTCTATTTCATTAACAGCAGCGCGACGAAAGGATATCAAATTCGCCAAGTTGAAAAAGATATATCTCAACTAAAGAAGGAAAATGAACAATTGCGGATCAAGGAAGCTGAATTAAAGTCGCTGTATTATATTGAGGAAACAAGCAAACAGTTTAATATGTCGGAGGCGGCTAATATCAGTTATATTGAGGAAAAAAGCCCCGTTGCTTTAAAATAACAATACCCGGACAACTTACTTTATCCGCCTTCACAGAAGACCTCGGACGTGAGCCCGGGGATAAATATGAAGATGTATCTTCTGCTCCGGCGGATTTCACTCCGCCAAAAATTCAGGAGATACTGCATACATAAGCTTGCGGAGATTCATATTTTAACTAGCTGTTAAAATGAAATTATGGCGGCTAACTTTGCAGCGCGGGGCAATGTGTTAAAAAATCGAAAAACGACGTCTGGTTCATTATTGCAATACTGGAGAATTTATTTTCTGGTATTTTTTGTTTTTTTGGCGGCTGGAGTCATTTTTATCCGATTATACCAATTACAAGTAAAAGCCCACGAGATGTATTTGGCGGTAGCCGAAAATCAGTACAAGGTCTCTCGGGAACTTACCCCCCAGCGCGGGGAAATTTATCTTGAGGATGAAAGAGAACTTTACCCTTTGGCCGTTAATCAGGAACTCCAGATGGCTTATGCCGTTCCCAAAGAAATTAATGACAGAGAAAAAACGGCTTCGGCGATAGCTTCTATCTTAAGCCTTGAGAAAGGAGAAATAGACGCAAAACTTTCTGATGCCGGTGATATGTTCGAAGTTTTGAAACATAAGTTGAGCGAAGAAGAGGTCTCTAAAATAAAAGAAGAAAATATTTCTGGAATTTACCTGATGCCGGAAAGTTTTCGTTACTATCCCGGGGGAGAGCTGGCGGCTCAAGTAGTTGGTTTTGTCGGCTCCAGCGGGGAGGAATATCGGGGACAATATGGCCTTGAGGCCTTTTGGGAAAAAGAACTGCGGGGAGAGAAGGGCAATCTGCGCCAGGAAAAAGACACACGGGGAGGATGGATTTCCATTGCTGACAGGGAAATCCAGCCGGCTCGGGACGGAGCGGATCTGGTTCTTACCATCAATCGCACAGTTCAATATGAAGCGGAAAAGATTATAAAAGAAACAGTGGAAAAGCACGGAGCAGACAATGGGACGATTATCGCGATGGATCCAAAAACCGGCAAAATTTTAGTCATAGCTAATTATCCCAGTTTTAATCCAAATGAATACTCCAAAAACGAAGACCTTTCCCTTTTTATGAATCCGGCAGTCAGTACCCCTTATGAATGCGGCTCGGTTTTCAAAGCGGTTACCGCGGCGGCTGGCATTGATGACGGAAAGATAACACCCGATACCGAGTATGTTGACACCGGCAGCGTGAAGGAGGCGGGCTACGTGATAAAAAATTCAGAGGAAAAAGCATATGGCAGGCAAACAATGACACAGGTTCTTGATAATTCTATTAATACCGGCGCGATATTTATTGAAAAGCAGATAGGCAACAAAAAATTCGCCGATTACGTAAAAGCATTTGGTTTCGGGGAGAAAACTGGTATCGAGCTTCCCGGAGAGTCACCCGGAAGTGTTAGAAATCTGGAGGAGACAAAACGCACCATCCACTTTTTTACCGCCTCATTCGGGCAAGGGACCACTGTTACTCCGCTTCAATTGGCGAATGCCTACGCAGCCATTGCCAACGGCGGAAGGTTAATGAAACCGCAGATCGTGGAAAAAATAATTTATCCGGACGGGCAAGCAGAAGAAGTGCAGCCCCAGGAGATTAGGCGGGTGATTTCCCAGGATGCGGCCAAAAAAGTTAGTAGTATGCTTTTGAGCGTGGTGCTAAACGGCCACGGGAAAAGAGCCGGTGTTCCCGGGTATCTGGTGGGAGGAAAAACCGGAACGGCGCAAATCGCCAAGGCGGAAGAAAAAGGGTACGAAGAGGGAATCACTGTCGGGTCATTTGCCGGATATGCCCCGATTGATGATCCACAGTTTGTGGTGTTGGTAAAGGTTTATAATCCCAAAGATGTCCAGTGGGCGGAATCGACTGCCGCTCCCGCGTTTGCCAAAGTAATGAAGTTTCTCTTAGAATACTATGGAGTGAAGCCGACAGAGGAATAAGCGGTTATCGCAAGTCAAATAAAAATTTTTTCAAAATTGCTGCGCGTGGTATCCCGAGGTTTTTAAAAGTCGCTGACCGCAATAAAAATTATAAGTTTTTGCCGGAGATATTCCGGCTCCGAAAAATTTTTCAAAAATTTTCATTTGACTTGTAAATAACAAATTCGTACATTCGTACTAAATTCGTAATTCGTAGAGAATTTATGAAATCAAAGAAAATTCAAATGCTAGAAATGATTCTGCGCTGGATGGCGATTGCGGTTCTCAAAAAGTACAAGCCGCTAGTTATCGGCATTACCGGTTCAGTGGGAAAGACCTCTGCCAAAGAAGCGGTATTTTTAGTGCTTTCCTCAAAATTTAGAGTGCGCAAAAATGAAAAGAATTACAATAACGAGATCGGCATCCCCTTGACTGTTATCGGATCTGAAAGCGGAGGGCGGTCTTTGTGGGGATGGGTGAAAGTAACTGCCCGGTGGACAGAAGCGGTTGTTTTTCCTTTTCGGTATCCGGAGGTTTTGGTTTTGGAAATGGGAGTGGACCGGCCGGGGGATATGAAATATCTTGCGAGCTTTATCCCCTTGAAAATCGGTGTGGTTACGTCGATATCTTCCAGCCACTTGGAATTTTTCAAAAACGTTGACCAGATTGCCAAGGAGAAAGGAAAAATATTGGAAGGACTTGGCGAGGACGGAGTAGCTATTCTTAACGCCGACGATGAGAAAATTTTTTCCATGAAAGACGAAACCAGAGCCCGGGTAATCACTTTCGGGTTTGAGGAAAAAGCGGATTTGAGAGCTTCCCATGTAACTTATGTCCAAGGGGAAAAAGAACCGGAGGGGATTGCTTTTAAACTAAACTATGAGGGAAAGTTCATCCCGGTTCGCCTGCCCCACGTTCTGGCTTCTCATCAGATTGGCGCCGTGCTGGCGGGAGCGGCGGCCGGAATCGCTCTAAAAATAAATTTGGTTGACATTGCCGAGGCGCTGGAACAGTTTTCAGCTCCGCCGGGGAGGATGAAATTGATTAAAGGAATCAAAGATAGTTTAGTTATTGATGACACCTATAACGCCTCTCCGGCATCCGCTGTTGCGGCACTGACTGCTTTGGAAAATCTTAGGGCTCTGCGCAAAATAGCGGTGCTGGGAGATATGCTGGAACTGGGGAAGGAAATGGAAAAAGGGCACCGCCAAGTCGCCCGCAAAGTTTTTGAAATAAACGCTGACTTGTTTTTCGCGGTCGGTGAGCGGATGAAGTTGGCTATGAATGAGCTGGAGACACTCGGTTATTCTCCAGAAAGAATGCATTATTTCGAAAGCCCTCAAGAAGCCAGCCGAATATTAAAAGAGTTTATAAAAAAGGGAGATCTCGTTTTAGTGAAGGGCTCGCAGTCAATGAGGATGGAAAAAATCGTGGAGGGCTTAATGGCGGAACCTGATAGCGCCTCGAAGCTGCTTTGCCGGCAATCCGCCGAGTGGCGAAATAGGCCTTTCGCAAAGCCCTAAAACAAGTTATCCACAGGTACTTGACAGATCGTGAAAAAGGAGTATAATGCAGAGTACAGTGAAAAAGGCAACTTTTTGGCTGAAAAACAAAAATGATAACTGAATAAAGTAAATTCAAAGCTTCACTGTACACAGTTGCTTTGAGAACAGAAGACAGTTTCCAGAGGGAGTTGTCTTCTGTTTGTTTTTTAGGGATAGTTCTTTAAGTATAAACTGTCATTTAAAAGGAGGTGTGAGATGGCAGAAAAAGATTTAAATAGGAGTATAGGAGAGGCCCTGAAGATAATCCAAGATATTGAAAAGAGTTATGGGGGAATTCTGAGCACGGTTCAGGCAATCCATAACAAAGAGATTAAGGATGAAGATTTTAGGGCTTACACGAAAGCAAATCAGTTTTTTCAAGCTCTTAGTCACGTGTGAATATGTGGATAAAAGAAGGAAGAAGGAGGTGTTAAATGGTTCGAGTCAGAACAGCAGAAGAGGCAAGAAAAGAGGCGGAATCAATAGTTTATTCCTACATTAACGAGCGTCCTGATAAGCATATGCTGACATCACTGTCGGATATAGAAGAAATGATAAACGCTGCAGAAAAAAATTTATTGGCTCAACCTCTGCATTGTTAGCCTCAAACCTCATTAGCGAAACTAAGTTCTCAAACGAGAATGAACCGCTAATGAGGTTTTAATTTTGATTTTTTTAGGTAATTTGTATAAAATTAGATTGTTGTTAGTATAATGCCGTCATCGTCTAGTGGTCTAGCCCGCCTCGACTCGCGGCGAATCGACGCGAGGCGGGGACGCCAGGTTATAAATATGAGATATGTTATTTATTGGTTAGTAAGTGAGAATAAGAAGAAAACATATATTGGATTTACAGACGATATAAAAAGACGAATAAAAGAACATCGAAATAAAAAGGTAAAAACTACAAGAGACTTTGGTAATTTTAAAGTATTCATTCTGGAAAATATTCAAAATGAAAATGAGATAGAAATTAGAGAAAAATATTGGAAGTCTTGTGCGGGGAGAAAGAAACTTAAAAAATTATTTGAAAAGTACATAGATAATGCCGCCATCGTCTAGTGGTCTAGGACATCAGATTCTCATTCTGAAGATCGCGGGTTCGACTCCCGCTGGCGGTACAAAAATTTTAGTATAATCTTAATCCCGCTGGATAGCGGGACGAATCCCATACGCGGTACAAATTTAAAAATCCCCACTCGATTTTGAGTGAGGATTTTTCTGTTTTACTTTGCGGAAGAGATTTCGCTGGCAAAGGCCTCCATGCTTTTGATTATTTTTCGGGAATCTTTTTCTCTAAAAGTGATTGTCTCGAAAGCAGGATGATTTTTTACTCTCACCTCAACTATGAAGTAATTTTCATAAATACAGGTACCGTCCATTCCAATTCTAATTGATATTTGCTGGAGGCCTAGTTTATCTTTGAAAATATGCCGGGCAGTGTAGTACAAGTTCTTTCTCGCTTTATTCAATCGCTCTTTTTCTGTGTCCAGCCGTCTTTCCATTTCATTGAAAACCTCTATCAAGATGTTTGAGGTTACGGAAAGTCCTTGTTCGCCAACTGTTAATATGTGATCCTTTATTATCTTAAGAAGACGCGGTTGTACTGCTTTTTCAATGTGTTTGATGTGCTGGTGATTTCTGAAATTTTTAAATAATTCCAAAATATCCAGACAGGCAAAACTCATTCTCAGCACTTCCTTTTTTGAGTTAATGATTTCAATGTGAAAGCTGGTTTTTTCCTTGCCTAACCCTTTCCTTGAAAGAATTTGCATCTTGCTGTTCCAGTATCTTCTGGCTTGGGTAACCCTTTCAAAAAAGTCGTGCGTTTCACCGGCGATTTTCTCCTCCTTTTTTACGGTCATAAACCCTCCTTTATGTATTGTTTTTTAAGAAACAAACTCTATGATAGCCGAAAACGTTATTCTTGTCAACCGCTGATATTTATTATAACATCATAGATAGTCATAGAATAACAAGTCAACACTTTAATTTTAATGGATGCCAAAAAGTCACTAGCCGAATTCAAGAAGGAAATTGACGTCGAAATTGAGGAGTATCTTGATAAGGTCATACGAGAATCCCGCAAGAGAGACGCTTTAACAACCGAGACGCTTCGCCATGTCAAAAAAATAGTTCTGGCTGGGGGAAAACGGCTTCGTCCGGCTTTGATGTATTGGGGCTACATCGCGGCGGGAGGCCGGGAGCGGAAAAAAATTATCAAAACAGCAGTAAGCATTGAACTTATTCACCTGTTTCTTCTTATTCATGATGATATTATTGATCGTGACTGCAAACGCCATGGAATAAACACTATAAATTTTGAGTATGAAAAACTGGGGAAGAAACTCTTTCCCGGAAGTGACAGCAAACACTTTGGAAACTCCGTTGCTATCATTGTCGGCGATATGGTCGGGGCGCTGGGAAACCAGATTATTTTCAATTCAGGATTCAGTTCCCGGCTAATAATGAAGGCTCTTTCTCGTCTTCAGTCAATAGTTTCTTTAACAGTTGTTGGTCAAGCTAAGGATATTTATCTTGAGTACCGGCGGAAGGCCTCGGAAAAAGAAATTCTGGAGATGTACGAGTATAAGACGGCTAAATACACGATGGAAGGTCCGCTTCATTTAGGAGCGATTTTAGGCGGGGGTGATGAAAAAATTTTGCAGGGCTTGAACAAATTTGCGGTGCCGGTGGGAATTGCTTTTCAAATTCAGGACGACATCCTTGGAGTGTTTGGATCGGAAAAAAAATTAGGAAAAGCGGTAGGATCAGACATTCAAGAAGGCAAGCAAACATTGCTCGTTGTCAAAGCGAAAGAGAAGGGCAGCCAGGCGCAAAGGAAAAAAATCAGCGAGTTGCTGGGTAAAAATGATATAACTCTCAAAGACATTCGGTATTTTCAGGAAATAGTCAAAGATACAGGCTCTCTTGAATACGCCCAAAATCTGGCAAAAAAACTTATTCTTCAGGGAAAGCGGGAATTAGAAAAAATAGAAGTTAAAAAAGAAGCAAGAGAATTTTTGGCGGGAATAGCGGAATATATGGTAAGCCGAGAAATTTGATGAAAAATGTAATGAATAATAAAATCAAAATGCAAAATGCAAATATCAAAATGACATATCAAAATGCAAAAATAATCAATCCCTTTTTAATTTTACATTGCCATTTTGATTTTTGATATTTGATTTTTTAATTTCTAACATGATAAATCGAAAAAAAACTAAAGTTATACAAATTGGCTGCGTAAAGATAGGTGGAAGCAATCCAATTGCCGTTCAATCAATGTGCAATACCGACACACGGGACGTCAAAAAAACAGTAGCGCAGATAAAGCAGCTGGAAAAAGCGGGCTGTGAAATCATCCGGGTGGCGGTTCCGGATATGACGGCGGCGAAAGCTATCGGAAAAATAAAAAAGGGAATTAATATTCCGCTGGTGGCTGACATTCATTTTTCGGCAGACCTCGCATTAGAGGCAATCAGGCAGGGAATTGACAAACTCCGGATCAATCCCGGAAATATCGGTTCAGAGGAAAAAATCCGAAAAGTTGTTCTGGCGGCCAAAAAGAAAAAAATTCCCATTCGCATCGGAGTTAACGCCGGCTCTTTGGAAAAAGATATTTTAGCCAAATACAGGGGAAAAGTAACTGCCCAGGGAATGGTAGAGTCCGCCTTGCGTCATATCAGAATTTTAGAGAAATATAATTTTCGCGACATTGTAATATCTCTCAAGGCCTCGGACATTGAACGCACTGTCAAGGCCTATCGGTTATTATCAAAGAAAGTGGATTACCCGCTTCATATCGGGGTGACCGAGGCAGGAACGGTTTTCCGTGGTACAATTATGTCGTCTATTGGCCTCGGCATGTTGCTGGCTGAAGGCATCGGCGATACTTTGAGGGTTTCGCTCACGGCTGATCCAACTGAAGAAGTGCGGGTTGGCTGGGAAATTTTAAAGTCGTTAGGAATTAGAAAACGGGGCATAACAGTCACTAGTTGCCCGACCTGCGGCCGGACAGAAATTGATTTGATAACGCTTGCTAAGAAAGTGGAAGCCGAGATGGCCAATTTTGATAAAAGTTTGCATGTCGCCGTTATGGGCTGCGTGGTGAATGGTCCCGGCGAGGCCCGCGAAGCGGATCTGGCAATTGTAGGAGGGCATGGCGTAGGGTTGATTTGCAAAAAAGGCGTGATTATTAAAAAAGTGGATGAGAAGGATTTATTGGAAGAGTTTTTGAAGGAAGTGAAGAAATTTTAATCCATTGTTTAATTTCTGAAGAATTATAATTCTTCAGAAATAGCATTAAGAATGAAATCAGATAATTTACCAGTACACGTAGCCATTATTCCCGACGGCAATCGCCATTGGGCAAGAGAAAGAGGACTCAAGCCCTGGGAAGGACATGAAGCGGGAGCGAAAAATACTGAAAAATTAGTGCGCAAGGCCCAAGAAGCGGGAATTAAATGTTTTTCTTTTTGGGGCTCATCAATTCAGAACCTGCGCAAAAGGCCGATGCAGGAAAGGCGAAACCTTTTAAGAATTTACGAAAAATATCTTTCCAAACTCATTGATTCAGACGATGTCCATAAAAATCAAGTCAGAATCAACATTATTGGAAAATGGGAAGAATTTTTTCCCGAGCGTCTGAAAAAAATTATCAGGGAATGCGCGAGGAAAACAGCGCATTATAAGCAGTTTTTTTTGAACATTATGCTGGCTTACAGCGGCGACGATGAAATGCTTGAAGCGGTGAAAAAAATAGTAAAGAGTGAAATCCCCGCTGCGAAAATATCATTTGAGACCATTAAAGAAAATTTGCTGACTAAGGACTTGCCGCCGGTTGATCTTTTGATTCGCACGGGAGGTGAGCCGCATCTCTCCGTTGGCTTTATGATGTGGGATATAGCCAACGCCCAGCTTTATTTTCCGGATAAATTTTATCCGGATTTCGACGAGAAGGAATTTGAAAAGGCAATAAGAGAATATCAAAGAAGAGAAAGAAGACACGGGAAATAATAAAATCAAAATTCAAAAATCAAAAGTCAAAATGTCAACGTAAAGTTGCGTGGCAACAACGTTGCTTTACACAATGTAAAATTAATAAATGTCATTCCGCACTTGATGCGGAATCTAGAAAATAATTTACTGGATTCCTGCTTTCGCAGGAATGACATAAAAAGTATATGAACTTGGAACTAAACGACAGTAATTTTGAACAGGAGATTTTAAAAAGCGACAAGCCAGTACTGGTGGACTTCTGGGCTTCCTGGTGCGGGCCGTGTCAGATTGTGGGGGAAATTATTGATGAACTGGCCAAAGAATTGGAAGGAAAGGCCAAAATTGTGAAGGTAAACGTGGACGATAGCCCCGCCGTTGCAGAAAAATATGCCGTAATGTCAGTCCCAAGCTTGAAAATATTCAAAAACGGCCAAGTCGTCAAAGAATTTACCGGGATGCAGTCAAAGATGATATTAAAAAGCGAACTAGAAAAAATTAAGTAGGAGAAAATAAAATTATGTACGCACCGTTTTCCGATTCGAAAAACATTGAAAAGATGATCAGGGTAATTGACGTTCTTTGGGAAGAAGTTACGCTGGAAGTAATGCTTTTGCCATGGAAGCATAGACCTTATAAAAATTTGCTCGGTTGGTGGAAGTATGTTTCTTCACCGACTGCTAAAAACAAAAGGGAAGTTTTTCTTTACTGGGATGCAAAAATCGAAAATATAATTGTTAGAAAGATTATAAAAGACCTGCTGGCTGACAAGAGTTATTATCCCAAGTTGATCAGTTTCTTTAAAAAATCTTACACTGATTGTAAGAAAATGACTGACGGTCTTTATAAAAAAAGTGCAGAATACTATCGGGATTTACCAAATAAAGAATTAATAACAATTTTTAAAAGTTACCTGAAAATTGTTGAGTTTGCTGTTTATGCCTATTACATTCCTTTTGATCTAGTATTGGCATGCGCTCAGATAGTCAAAGACGATCTAAGAAAAATGTTAGCTGACAAAAGTGCTTCTGAGCGAGATAAAATTTTTAAAGTCATAACAACCCGCCAAATTGACACTGTGGTCAAAAAAGAAAGAATAAAATTCCTGGAGAGATTAAAAGACATCCAAAAATTGCTTAAA
>JAPLXC010000010.1 GCA_026396275.1 Candidatus Moraniibacteriota bacterium
AATTCTTTTTCCGAAAATAAAAGAGAAGGCGTGGAAATCAACTCCTACGGCGGAGCCGGAAGAATAGACCTCCACGATTCAAGCATTCACGGAAACGACCGCTGGGGAATTGCCCGGGTTCAAAGAAATCATTTTAATTCAAGCGTGTGGAATGGAGTTACTATTCGCCCGGACAACCGAATCTATGATAATAAATTCGGCACTGTTTCAAATATTATTATAATCAGATAAATCAAATCCGATGCGCATCGCTTTTATTGGTCAAAAAGGAATACCGGCTGTTTCCGGAGGAGTTGAGAAGCGAGTAGAAGAACTTTCTTCAAGAATGGCTGAAATGGGCCATGAGGTTTTTGTGTATGCGCGCAATAATTACACTGACCGAAATTTAAAGGAGTACCGGGGAGTAAAAATTATTCATCTTCCTAATATCCCCACAAAACACTTGGATGCCATCAGTCATACATTTTTGGCTACCATGCATGCTCTTTTTCAGGGTTACGACGTGATAAATTATCAGGCTCCGGGTCCTTCCACATTATCTTGGATAATAAAAATATTTAACCGGAAGACCGCATTAGTAGGAACTTTTAATTCGCGTGACTGTTTTCATCAAAAATGGGACTGGCTGGCAAGGACTTATCTTCGTTTTGGCGAATACATAATCTGCACTATTCCTCACAAAACAATCGTGGTGAGCAAGTCCCTATACGATTGGGCGCGGAAAAAATATGGGACCTATGGGGCTATTATTCCCAATGGAGCGGAGATTGCTCATAATCCTGAAACTAATCTGCTTTCCCAATGGGGATTGAAAGAAAAACGCTATATTCTCTATGTCGGGCGACTGATAAAGCATAAGGGAATTCACTACCTCATTGAGGCCTTCAAGCGGCTGGAAGACACAAACAAACTTCCCAATAATTTCAAGCTGGTTATTGCGGGAGACGGATTTCACACCGACGAGTATGTCAAATATCTTCGCCTGATCAGTGAGAAAAGGGGAAACATTATATTTACCGGCGCTCAATCAGGAAAGGCGCTCTCACAGCTTTTTTCCCATACCTATCTCTTTGTCCAGCCGTCAGAATCAGAAGGACTTTCCATCGCGCTTTTGGAAGCTATGGGTTACGGCATCGCGCCTTTAGTAAGTAACATTAAGGAAAACAAGGAAGCGGTCGGGAATGCCGGCTTTACCTTTATTGTAAAAGACATTGAAGATCTTAAAGAAAAACTGGCTTATTTGCTTAATAAACCAGCTGAAACGGAACGTATAGGGGCACTGGCTAGGGAGCGGGTGAGGCGCGAATTCAGTTGGGACTCCGCCGCTGGAAAGACCTTGCGGGCTTATCAGGATGTTATTAATTCTTTAGCGAGAAAGTAAAAGCATAAATTATGAACGGCAACCAAGAAAAGTTTAAATCTATCAATATCCGATTTTCTTTTTCTTTTTTTGTCCTGGCGCTCATTTTGGGAGTTACTTTTTTCCTTTTGCTGACTGGTGAATTTCGGTATTACCGCTCGCAGGTCTCTGTACTTTTTATTCCCAAAAGCGAAAAGGCGGCTTTTCATACTCCCTACATTTTGGCAAACTTAGTCAAAATTCCCCGCACTTTGGCTTTTTATGATCGCCTCCTGAAAGATAATCCGGAATTAACCGACCAATTTTCTGGCCGCTCAAAAGACGAGCGGAAGAAATTGTGGAATAAAACTTTAGGCATAAAACAGGAAAACAAAAGCACATTTATCAATATTGAAATTATGGAAAAAGACCGGACGCAATCAGTTCAACTTGCTGAGCAAGCCACTCGCACCCTCATCGACACCGCCAGCCGGTATTATAATATTAAAACAGACATTGATTTGCGAATTGTGGAAGGTCCAATTACTACTCCGATTTTAAAGTACTGGTATTGGCTGATTCTTTTAAGCGCGGCCCTGGGGCTGTTGAGCTCGTTCTTACTAAATGTTATTTTTTCGGCCTTTATTAATCTTGCCAGAGTTAAAAAAGATATTTTTAAATTGCCGAGATTTGAAAGAAAAGAGGAGAATAAAATTGCCGCAATGGAAGAAGAACTGGTAATCCCTGGCTTTCCTGCCGGAAAAGAAGAATCAACAGCTAGAAAATCTAAAGCGCCGGAAAATCTTCCGGTGGCGGATGAGATCATCTCTCCTCCTCAAGAGGAATTGTACGATATCCCTCCTGCCTTAAATGGCGAAGCGGCTGAAATCTTAGAAGAAGAACCGAAAGAAATTACCGAACCGACTGAAGAGGAATTAAAAAAGCGGCTGAATCAGCTTTTGAGAGGAGAACTGTAAAATAAATTAAAAATGTAAAAATCAAAGTGTAAAATGGCAAATCAAAATTCAAAAAAACGACATAATTTTTCATTTTGATTTTTGATATTTGATATTTGCATTTCAACATTATGTATAAAAAACGTTCAATTAAATTCTGGCTTATATTCTGGGTAGCGGCGATACTGTTTCTTATTGGCTGGTTTTTCTTTTGGCAGACGCGCTTCGGAGGAACGGAAAAAATTGGCGCCGTCTTGGATTATTTGCCGGTAGGGAAAGAACAATTGGGCGATTACAAAACATTAATAACACTGGCGGATTACTTTACTAAAAAGGACAGTACAGAAAAAACCTTTTTAGTCCTATTTCAAAACAACCTTGAAATCCGGCCGGGTGGAGGATATATAGGATCATTCGGAATTTTGAAAGTAAAAAATGGCCAAATTCAGGAAATTCAGACCCATGACCTTTCCAATTTTGATGCAAGAATTCCTGATACCTTTGAACCTCCTTACCCAATGAAAGAAACGCTTCGAATTTCTTCCTGGAAACTCCGCGATTCTAATTTTTCCCCGGATTTTCCGACTAACGCCAAAAAGGCCGAGGAATTTTACCACCTTGGCAAAGGGGAGGAGCAATTTGACGCGGTTATCGCCATAACTTCCAACGTTTTAACATCTGTTTTGAAAGTTACCGGACCTGTTCAGATCGAGGACTACCCGGGAACTTACGACAGTGAAAATGCGGTCATCTCTCTTGAATATCAGGTGGAGAAAGGTTACGCCCAGCAGGGAATCGAAAAGGGGGAAAGAAAATCAGTAATGAATTTGCTGGCGGCTGAAATTTCCAAAAGAGTTTCTGGATTCAACAGCACCCAAAAATTGGAACTAGCAAAAATTATTCTTGAGGACTTAAAGAAAAAAGATATTCAGCTTTATTTTAAAAATTCCGATCTTCAAAAATCGGCTGAAGAGACAAATTGGGCAGGTGCAGTGGATCAAAATTGGAGCAAGGATTATCTGATGACGGTAGATGCCAATCTAGGAGCATATAAAAGTGATTATTATGTCAAGCGATTAGTTGACTATTCTATTGATCTGACCCAAGAAAAGCCGGTTGCCCATCTCAGGATAACTTACAACCATACTGCCAAACAAAAGGATTTTATGACTAGGGATTATTTAACATACTTGCGGGTTTACGTGCCGGACGGAAGCTGGCTGACAAATTGGCAGGGGGCCGATTCGGACCCAAAATTCGGAACGGAATTCGGCAAAAAGTTTTTCGGCGCCATCGTCAAAGTTCCGCTGGGACAGAGCAAAACAGTGGAGTTAACCTATACACTGCCGGAAAATGTCAAAAACGAGTATGATCTGAAAATCCAAAAACAGGCAGGGATTAACGATGTACCAATTCAACTTCACATTACTGATTCAAGTGGTATAAAAAATGATTATTCTTTCACAATAAATTCAGACATTGTTTTAAATAATCAAAAATAAAAAAGAATATGGTACTATGATATAATGTAATATCGTAGTAAAAGCAAACTTGATGAGGAGGAAAAAATGGGGTACCTTAAAAATTTGGAAGAAAGATGGAAAGTGACGAAAAAGGAAAAAGCGGAGCTGTATAGATTGGAACAGGATACTTATTCCGATCCTTATGTTAATACTTTTGATAAGGTATATGAAGCAGAAAGGAAAATAAGAGAAATAAGGAATTCTATAAGAAAAAGAAGGTTAGTCGCTATTTTCGGTAAATAAAAGAAAAGGAAGAGAAAAATAGGAGTTAGAAAAAAGAAAAGAAGTAGAAAAACATATCCAAAAAAAAGGGGGGAGAAATGATTGACTTAGATGTATTAATAATAGCAGGTTTTTTGCTTATACTTGGCATAACTGTTCTTTCTGAAAATATATTGAAAAGAAAAAACAGAAAAAACTAGATTTAATCTGTTAAAAGGCGAGTAAGCTTAAGTAGACAAACTCGCCTTTTTATTTTGCCTAAAATGTACTATGATTAAAATGCATCTATGAAACTACTTATCACCGGCGGAGCCGGATTCATTGGCTCCAATTTCATCCGCCACCTCCTCAATAAATATCCGGACTACCAGGTGGTAAATCTGGACCTTTTGACCTACGCCGGAAATTTGGAAAATCTTCGCGACGTGGAAAATGATCCCCGTTACGGCTTTGTTAAGGGCGATATCACTGATGAACAACTGGTCAATAAGTTGGTAAAAGATGCGGATGTTATTGTTAATTTCGCCGCTGAAACCCACGTTGATCGATCCATCCTAGATCCGCAAAACTTCATTCGCTCTAATATCGTCGGTACTTATGTCTTGCTTGAAGCCGCCAGAATTAACGGCGGAAAACGCTTCCATCATGTCTCCACCGATGAAATTTTCGGCTCACTTGGACCAAATGATCCTCCTTTTTCCGAAAACACCCTCTATGATCCCAGCAGCCCCTACAGCGCCTCCAAAGCTGCTTCTGATCATCTGGTTAGGGCCTATCACCGCACCTATAATTTACCTGTCACCATTTCCAACTGTTCCAATAATTACGGCCCGTATCAGTTTCCGGAAAAACTTATACCGTTATTTGTCACTAATTTGATTGAGGGTAAAAAAATTCCTCTCTATGGAGATGGTCTGAATGTCCGCGATTGGCTTTATGTTGAAGATCACTGCGAAGCAATTGATTTGATAATTCATCGCGGTAAAATAGGGGAGACCTACTGCGTCGGAGGAAACACCGAAAAAAACAACAAGGAAATTACCGATAAAATTTTGGAACTTATGGGCAAAGGAGAAGAAATGATAGAATATGTCAAAGACCGTCCGGGCCACGACCGCCGCTACGCGATTAACTCTTCTAAAATCAAAAATGAACTGGGGTGGCGGCTAAAAACATCATTTGATGAAGGAATTAAAAAAACAATCGAGTGGTATAAAGACAATGAAAGCTGGTGGCGAAATATCAAGAACGGGGAATACAAAAATTACTACGAAAAACAATATTCTAATTTATAATTGTTAACTAAAAATTTTACTACCGTATAACAGTATACGGTAGTAAAACTGCAACAAATATGAACACCAATACTAATAATCGACTCGAACTTCGGACACTCAAGGAACTGCGCAAAACTACGAAACCAATTCGCAATGTTTACACCACTTATCAGGAAAACTTGACGGTTCTGGAGCGGATCGCTCGTTGGATCACAGAACACGTTGGTTCAATGGGATTTTTCTTGATAATTTTTATCTGGACAATCGGATGGCTGTTTTGGAACACTCTAGCCGCAGAAGAACTGCGTTTTGATCCTTTCCCGGCTTTTGTTCTTTGGCTTTTTATTTCCAATATGATTCAGTTGCTTCTATTTCCACTTATTCTTATTGGTCAAAATCTTCAAGCCCGCCACGACGAAACCCGAGCAGATGTTGATTTTGATGTAAATCTTAAGTCGGAAAAAGAAATTGAAACAGTGCTTATTTATTTGGAGCACCAGCACGAGATGATTATGGAAATAAAAAATAAATTGGAGGATCTCAAAAATATTAACTCGCCGGAAAATAGCAAATGAATTTCAAAACACTCAAAAAACAAGATCCGGCGGCATATCAGACCGTAGCCGGAGAACTTCGACGCCAGCAGGAGGGACTGGAACTCATCGCATCAGAAAACTACGCGTCCGTCGCGGTTCTGGAAGCGCTTGGCTCGGTTTTCACCAATAAATATTCGGAGGGATATCCCGGCCGAAGATACTACGGAGGCCAGCGCCATACTGACGAAGTTGAACGCCTAGCCATTAAGCGGGCTAAGAAACTTTTTGGCGCCGATCACGTAAATGTCCAGCCGCTTTCCGGCGCGCCGGCCAATATGATTGTTTATTCAGCGGTGCTTAATCCCGGCGACAAGATCTTGAGTATGGAACTTTCCCATGGGGGGCATCTCACGCATGGCCATCCAGTAACACTTTCGGCTAAGCTTTATAATTTCATCCGTTATAAAACCGGCCCTTCCGGAAAAATTGATTATCGCGAATTGGAGCGAATTGCCATAAAAGAAAAACCAAAATTGATTTTGGCCGGCTTCTCCGCCTATACAAGGCAGCTTAATTATAAAAAGTTCCAGCGAATCGCCAAAAAAGTCGGCGCCATCTCAATGATTGATATTGCTCATATCGCCGGCCTAATTGCCGGGCGTGCTCTTCCCAATCCGGTGCCGTATTTTGATATTGTCACCACCACGACCCACAAAACGCTCCGAGGGCCGCGGGGTGGAATGATTATGTGCAAAAAGAAATTCGCGAAGGTGATTGACAAAGCTGTTTTTCCCGGTTTTCAAGGCGGACCGCATATGAACAATATTGCCGCCATGGCGGTCGCTTTCGGGGAAGCGCTGAAACCGTCTTTTAAGAAATATGCTAAACAAATTCTTAAAAACGCAAAAGTTTTGGAACTGGAACTGCGAAAATATGGATTTAAAATAATGTTCGGCGGAACGGAAAATCATATGGTTCTGGTTGATGTCTTTGGAAGCAAGGGCGTAACCGGCAGGCAAGCCGAAGAGACACTGGATAAAATAGGAATTACGCTTAATAAAAATGTTATTCCTGATGATCCGCGCCCGCCAATGGATCCTAGCGGCATCCGCATTGGCGTTCCGGCGGTCACCAGCCGGGGAATGAAAGAAAAAGAAATAAAAATGATTGCCCAATGGATTAATGACGCAATTGAAAACCGCAACAACAGAAATGTCTTAAGAAAGTTGCGCAAAGAAGTAGTCACTTTATGTAAAAAGTTTCCCATATATAAAAGTTTGGGCTAAAACTTAAAGGACTTGAAATAATTTGCCGGTTAAGTTATGATGAGCAGACCAAAAAGTCCTTTAAAATAAGAAATTTATGGAAAAAAATAAAAGGAGGAAACCAATGAAAGGAATAATTTTAGCCGGAGGAAGCGCTAAAAGACTTTTTCCAAACACAATTATTGTTTCTAAACAGCTGCAGTCTATTTATGACCGACAAATGATATTTTATCCGCTCAACACTTTGATTAAGGGCGGCATAAGAGACATCCTTATCATTACCTCACCGGAACATATCGGCTCTTTCAAGAATTTATTAGGGGATTTTCTGGAAGATTATGGTATAAATATATCTTTCAAAATTCAAAGGGAACCGCGCGGACTTCCAGAAGCTTTTGTTTTAGGAAAAAAACATATAGACGACGATAATGTTACGTTGATCTTAGGTGACAATGTTTTTGAGGAGGATTTTTCGGAAACTATAAGAAACTTCGAAAGCGGAGGTCATATCTTTATCAAAGAGGTTTCAGACCCGGAGCGATTCGCGACAGTTGTTTTAGGAGATAATGGCGAGATTGTGGAGATTGTCGAAAAACCGAGAAGACCAAAAAGTAACTATGTATCTGTCGGTCTTTACATATACGACAATAGAGTTATTAAAAAAGCTATGAAATTAAAGCCTTCAAAACGCAATGAATTTGAAATTGTCGACCTGCATAAATATTATTTGAATTTGGGAGAATTAAAGTATACTATTGCAGACAAGAATAAACTATGGATGGATGCAGGAACACCTGATGCGCTCCTTGATGCAGGGATAGCAGTAAGAGAGAAGGGGATCCATAAAAACTTTGATCCTATTCTAGAAGAAGCTATTAATCGCATGTGTGATATGCATAAAGATCTGGTTGATAAAAGATTTCGATATATGCATCGCCCCTAGCTAGACATTCATTAAAAACCCTAATACAATAGTATTAAGGTTTATTTTTTATTAAATAACTAACTTACACGAATAAAAAATTTCGAATTGTCATAAATAATATTATCCAAATAATTAGCGATTAATTTTAGCAAATTCGTGTAGATGCGTGAATTTTTTTATGAAAATCAAAAAAGCCATTTTGCCGGTAGCCGGATTTGGTACAAGGTTTCTTCCGGCCACCAAAGCCCAGCCCAAGGAAATGCTTCCCATTGTCGACAAGCCGGTAATTCAGTATCTTGTTGAAGAAGCCGTCGCCGCCGGCATAGAAGAAATCATCTTCGTCACCGGCCGCGGGAAACGGGCCATTGAGGATCATTTTGACGTATCTTTTGAACTGGAGGAAACATTGGTCGAAAAAAACAAACATGAACTTCTCAAAGAAGTTAGAAAAATTTCAAAACTGGCTAATTTTTCTTATGTTCGTCAGCCCCTTCCGCTGGGAGATGGCCATGCAATACTCCAGGCCTATCACATTACCGGCCAAGAGCCCGCACTGATACTATTCGGCGACTGCGTTTACGACAGCAAAGTTCCAGCTGCCAAACAACTTATTGATACTTATGAAAAATACGGGGACAGCGTCATCGGTTTAAGCCGAGTGGCTAAAAAAGAAGTATCTAAGTTTGGTGTTATTGATGGGGTAAAACTCGATGCTCACACGGTGGAAATAAAAAATATTATGGAAAAACCATCTCCCGAAAAAGCTCCTTCAAACATGGTAGCGGTTGGAAAATACGTTATCACTCCCGAGATTTTCCGGATTCTTTCCCGAATGCGGCGGGGAAAGTCAGGGGAGATTCGCTTAGCCGACGCTTTTAAAATTATGCTTTCCAAGAATCGTCCCGTTTACGGGCGCCTTCTTGAAGGAGAATGGCTAGACACCGGCGATAAATTCAATTTCGTAAGAGCCACTATCCACTTTGGGCTGAAACATCCAGAGATTAAAGATAAATTGAAAAAATACTTGCGGGAAAATCACCAAAAAGTCATTTGTAAACGCTAACTCAAAATGTACTGGATTTATTTAATCATTTTCATTCTGGCGGTTCTTTCCCCTGAACTTATTCGCCAGGACTTTCCTCTGATTGACGAGGAAAGAGCGGAGGAGCTGGCTATTTTCTTTTTGGGGACAGCCGCTTTTTTAATATATCTGATAAAAGAAAAACAACTCATATGGAATATTAAGGAAAAGCAAAAGATCCAAAAAGAGGCCTCAATTATTTCCCGGAACCTTACCGATTCTTATTCCTATATCGGTGAAATCAACCGCAAAATGGATATTTTAAAAAACATCGCTTTGGGCCTTCCGGAAAGCTCGGTCTTGACTCCGGAAAAAGAAAAAGAAATCTATGATTCAATTCTCCATGCCCTTTATGCCTTCAGTAAATCCAAACGCATTATTATTCGCTTCATCGATTTGAGTTCTCATCACACTATTAAAGAGGTTAAAAGTAACAAGAAAATATCGTGCGGTTCCACTAACGAAGAAATTGTTAAACGGAAAGAAAGGTTAATTGAGACCGACTACTATTTCTTAATAAAACCACCTCGCGACATTAACAACACCACTGTTTGCATCGCAATTGCCAAGCAGAATAAGCAGCAGAAACTGGAAGATCCTGAAATAATAGAAGCCCTGGCTTCCCAAGCACTATTCCTTTTCACCTTTTCCCAAAAGGCAAAGAGATGACATTTGATCAATCCCGGTTCTTTAGATATAATAGATATGAACTAACAAACTCATGAAGGTTATTTTTCTGCAAGATGTCGGAAAAACGGGAAAAAAGGGGGATATAAGAGAAGTGGCCGACGGCTACGCTCGAAACTTTTTGCTGCCCGGAAAATTAGCGGAAGTGGCCACTCCCACCACTATTCAAAAAGCCCGGGAATTAACAGAAAAGCGGATTGAGCGGGAAAAAGAAGACCTAAAAAAATCCCAAGATGTAGCTCGCCAACTTAAAGAAAAAGAAATAACCATTGTAGTCAAAGAGAAAAAAGGAAAACTGTTTGGATCCGTGGGGACAAAAGAGATTGCCACTGAACTAAAAAAACAAGGGCTGGAATTGGAGGAAAAAAATATTTTACTGGACAAGCCCGTCAAGGAAATAGGGGAAAGGGAAGTTGCCGTTGAGTTAGGTCACGGCGTCAAAATAAAAATTAAATTGGTGGTTAAAGGGAAATAATATTTTTGCATATTTATAATACGCTAATGAAACTTAAAGTCGCGGGGGAGCGACTTTTATAATAGTTTACGAATTACGAATCATTTACGAAAATACGAATCCGGCATTTGTCATCCCGAATTTTTTCGCCAAAGGCGAACGGGTCGAGGAATCCCATTGCAATTCGTAACTTGTAAAGAAACTCATGAAGAACAGAAAATATATTTTCATGTTTGGAGGAGTAATGTCAGGAATTGGAAAGGGGATTGCTACTTCTTCCATTGCCAAAATTATTCAGGCCAAGGGTTTTTCCGTGACGGCTATTAAAATTGACCCTTATGTCAATGTTGACGCCGGCACCATGAATCCCACAGAACACGGGGAAGTGTTTGTTTTGGCCAGTGGACTGGAAACCGATCAGGATATGGGGAATTATGAAAGGTTTCTGGGTGTTTCCTTGCCACCGCAAAATTACATGACCACGGGAAGCATTTTTGGAAAAGTAATCAGGCGGGAAAGAAATCTTGAGTACAATGGAAAATGCGTTCAAATTATTCCCCATATCACCGACGAAATAATAAAAACAATCAAAAAAGCTGGCAATCTAAATAAAGCGGACTTTGTAATAATTGAAGTTGGTGGAACAACGGGCGATTATGAAAATCTTCTTTATACTGAAGCGGCTAGGCAAATGAAACTCAAAAATCCGCCGGACGTTTTATTTGTGATGATAAGTTATTTGCCCTGCCCGCCGAAGATCGGCGAGATGAAATCGAAGCCCACTCAGCAGGCCGTTCGGGCTTTGAATTCCGCCGGAATCCAGCCGGATATTATTATCGCTCGAAGTGAAATGCCGATCGATGACAGAAGAAAAGAAAAAATCGCGCTTTTCTGCAATGTAAGCGGAAAAGATGTGATATCGGCGCCTGACATTGATTCAATCTATGAAGTACCGCTTAATTTTGAAAAGGATCATTTGAGCGCGAGGATTCTGGAAAAGCTGGGACTTAAGGCGAGAAAGAAGGACTTAAAAGAATGGAAAAAACTGGTGAAGAATATCAAAGAGGCCAGAGAAAAAATAAAAATTGGAATCGTTGGCAAATACTTTGGAACCGGGGATTTCACTTTGAGCGATTCCTATATTTCGGTGATTGAGGCCATAAAACACGCTGCTTATAACTTTAGATTAAAACCGGAAATTAGCTGGATAAACAGCGAGTTGTTTGAAGGCAATCCCGATAAAATTGAAGAATTAAAAAATTATGACGGCATTATTGTTCCCGGCGGCTTTGGGGAAAGGGGAGTGGAGGGAAAAATTAAAGCTATTCATTTTTGCCGGGAAAATAAGATCCCTTATTTCGGTTTGTGCTACGGAATGCAGCTGGCCGTCATTGAATTCGCCAGAAATGTTCTGGGTCTCAAAGACGCCCACACCACTGAAATCAACCGCGATACGAAAAATCCGGTTATTGACATTATGCCGGAGCAAAAAAAGAATTTGGAAGACAGAAACTACGGAGCTACAATGCGCTTGGGAATTTATCCAGCCGTTCTTAAAAAAGGTACGCTTGCTTACCGCGCCTACGGCAAGAAGATAATTTCTGAACGTCATCGTCATCGCTGGGAGGTTAATCCCGAACATATTGATCGTCTGGAAAAAGGAGGACTGGTGTTTTCCGGAAAGTCACCTGATCGGCGGCTGATGGAAATCGCCGAACTTCCTCAATCAGTTCATCCTTTCTTTTTAGGAACCCAATTCCATCCGGAATTTACATCTTCACTACTCAAGTCGCATCCACTGTTTCTCGAGTTTATGAAAGCTTGTAGAGAAAATAAAAAAACAGGACATTAAAAGGTCCTCCTTTTTCAACTTATTTTACTCGACACTTACAAACCGCCGTTTAACCAGTTTGCCTGTGTAATTCTTAACTTTTTTAGAAGCAAATTTAACAACGCCGTCTTTTAAAGCAAAGAGGGTATCATCTTCTCCGCGTTTGACATTTTTTCCAGAATGAAACTTCGTTCCGCGCTGGCGAATAATTATATTGCCGGTTTTCACAATCTGGCCGCCAAAAATTTTCACGCCTAAGCGTTTGGAAATTGAATCCCTCCCTAATTCTGTTGAGCCGCCGGCTTTACGATGTGCCATTTTTGTCTGCGAACAAAGCCCCGCACTAAAAGTGCTTGACTTAGCTCTAACAATTTAGTTAAAATTTTTTAGTGCGGGGCGAAGTGAGCGGGAACAAAAATGAGCATCCCGCACCAGTTCGATAAATTAAGAATTTATTTCGGATAATTCAGCCGCAGGCGTGGCCGCGGTGCCAGTTTCAAATCACCGTGTACGAAATTCGGAACTGGTGCGGGACGCCATACAACATAAAATAATTTACCAGATATTCTTAAATATGTCAATTGAAAAGTCCAAAATTAAATCCTTCTGGAATCAATATGAAACAAAAATCATCCTTATATCTGGCTTTATTTTGGTGGCTTCTATCTCCTTTGAGGCCGGCGTCCTTAAGGGCCAAAAATGGCAGCAAAAGCCGTTAATTATTGAGAAATTAGCCGGCAGCCAGGATATCCCGGAAATGGCTTCTCCAGTCCCTCCTGATACGCAAAATTTGCCTCCAGAAGGCACCCAAAGTGCCTCACCGGCAAATATACCCTTAAAGGACTGTGCTTTCGTAGGAAGCAAAAATTCAACGAAATATCACCGGCCAACCTGCCAATGGGCCAAACGGATAAAGCCGGAAAATACGATCTGTTTCAAGAGCGGGGAAGAAGCAAAAAGCAAGGGATATACACCTTGCGGAACATGCATAAAATAATTTCTTGATATAATTTATATAGGTAGCGCCTACCCGCATATGCGAGTCAATGCTACTTTTTTATTTTTTGTAACGCATAACACAATCTTTCATTAAAAGTGCCGAAGATGCTATTTCCAAAAACTACCAGCTAGATAAAAATTGTATTGAATAAGGAAAGAAATTTAAGTATTTCAGATAAACGGGCTTAAAAAAAGATAAGCCCTGCATTAATCATATAATGCAGGGCTTTAGTTATGCAGGAATGGTAAAAACAAAATTATTGTAGCCATCTCCCGCGGTCTCATACCACAAATCTCCCCCATGTAATCGTACGATGGAGCGGCATTTTGAAAGTCCAATTCCAGTACTATCTCCGGTAGAAAAACCTTCTTCAAACATCTTTTCTCTGATCTCTGGAGGAATTAAAGGGCCTGTATCAAATACATTGAATTTTTTGAATTTCTCTAAAAATTCAACTCCGACTGCAATTCTGGTTCCTTTTTTTCCATGCTTTATCGCGTTTCCAAGCAGATTACGAAAAATAGCTGACACCACTATTTTAATAGCTTCAGGAAGGATGACTTCGTTTTCTGGAATTCCGCCCAGTCTGTTGTCAATCACTATGTTTTTTTCTTCGATTTCTTTGGAAAATTCATCAATAATTGGATCCACGACATCGATCCCAACATCAAAAGTTTTTTTACTGGGTATTTGCATCTTCAATAAAGAAGATTCTGCAAGATAGTCATTTAGAATTTGTTCTAATTGCAGAGCTGTTTTATACAAATCTTTGTATGCGACATCAATGCTTTCAAACCGCCCCTTCATAAGCAGCTTAATGGTAGAAATTAGTGCCATTACCTTGCTTCGCATATCATGTTTTGCGATACTTAGTATGTGCAGTATCATTTCGTTAAGCTTTTTCAGTTCTTCTTCTGCTCTTTGCCTCTCTTCTTCAGCCTTCTTTCTTTCAGTTATATCTATAGAGACGCCAAAAACACCTTTTATTTCACCTTTTTCTATCCAAGGAGCTTTTGTCGCAGATACCCATACTACGCTATCTGGATGTGTAAGTTTTTCTTCCTTCCCGATGATTGGTTGTCCGGTTTTCATAACTTCCAGATCATCCTCAAGGGCGCTTTGGGCTTCATCTGGGAGCAGGAAATCACTGTCCTTTTTTCCCAGCATTTCTTCAACTGTAACGCCGTAATGTGCCGCTTTAGTCCTGCTTACAGCTATAAATGCGCCATTGCAATCCTTATAATATACCGACAATGGTATATATTTAAGGAAAGAATAAAGCATTGAAACAGGAAATCTTTCTGGCTTTTGTTCCTTTTCTTCCTTCATGGTACCCCTCCAAATCTATAAATTTTTTGAACTTTTTACTTGTTAAAGAGCATTAAACTATAATACTCTAAACCAACAGCCTATATTACAACAATTCACAGATTTAGTCAAGAAAAAACAAGGAACAATAAGAATTATCCTTGTTTATAGGTAAAATACCGATGATATAAATTATTTTTTCTTCACGGTAAAACTTTTTGTCTCCTTGTCAATCATTTTCGCTTTTTCCGCTTCTTTTCTAACTTGATAGGGAAGAACGCCTAAAATATTGCGCAGTGCTATTCCGTCCACCTTTAAAACATCCTCCCACTTGTCCAATGGTTCCAGTATTTCTCTTAATTTTTTCTCGTCGTATTTGTAGGTTTTTCTCAATGCTCGCATAATTGTCCCGCTTTCGCTGAACACTTGGTCCACCCCTTCACTGTCCATATATTCGGATATCTTTTCCTGCAGTTCTTCTATTTGGGTTTTGAGCTTTGCGCTTTGAGCTTTTACCTCAATATACTCAACTATATTTCTATTTATTTCCTCCGTATCTGCTTTTCTTAATTCTTTGAATTTATGCTTCCACATCGGACAGCGTTTCTGGTATCCGCACCAGTCGCAAAGCGGAGAGATTATCGGTTCAAATTTCCCGCTCTCTATGATTTTAATCGTATCCAGAAATAAATTTTCGCTTTGCTTGAGCTGGTCGAAAGTCCTCTTGGAAGAAAGCTTAACGCCGTGTTTTAAATAATATAAACTGACAGTGATTTTATCGAGATTGTCCATTTCTTTCGGATAGCGGGAAAGAAAAGCATGGAGATAAATAGAAAGCTGGACATCATTGTCCACTTTTTCCTGCGAGGGCATCTTTTTGGTGGTTTTATAATCAATTATTTCATAGCCCGCTTCGGTTTTATCAATCCGGTCAATGATTCCGGAAACAATATGCTCTCCCACTTCAATGGCAAACCGGCTTTCCAGATCAACAATATTGATCTTGGACGGATCATTTTTCTTGTAATAATCCTGGATCATTTGCACTCCCTGCGAAAACGCAGAACGCTCTTCAATTTCGCTCTCAAAAACCTCGCTATTCCAGTTGCGGGAAAAATAATCCAGTGCCTGTTCAAGAGTGGGGGAAAGGATGCCAGGAGTATGAATAAACTTAAGCGTGGAATGCAAAACCGTCCCGAAAACCATCTCTTTGGATTTAGGAACTCTGATCTTGTCAATTTCCTGAAATTTGTATTTTAGGGGGCAAGTTTGATAGGTGTCTAATGCTGAATATGAAATGCGCATATTAGAAGTATAAAGTAGCAAGTATAAAGTATCAAGGTATTAAAGGGTTATTGTTTGATTTTTTGTTTTAAAGTAGTAATATTATACACATGAAGAAAAAGAGAATTTATTTAGATTATGCCGCCACCACGCCGGTTGATCCGGCGGTTTTGGCCGCGATGAAGCTGTATTTTTCTGAAAAATTTGGCAATCCGATGTCTATTCATAGCTTCGGCCAGGAAGCAAAAGAAGCGATTGAGAAAGCCCGCACTCAAGTAGCTAGATTTTTAAATTGCGAGCCGCGGGAAATAATTTTTACTTCAGGAGCAACGGAAAGCAATAATTTAGCCATTCGCGGAGTTGTCAAAGCTTATTGGGGCAAATATAAGAGAAAACCACATATTATCACAACGCAGTTTGAGCATCATTGCGTTTTGAATACATGTAAGGTCCTGGAAGTAGAGCGCCAAGGCCTAGCTGAAGTTACTTATCTTCCAGTTTATAAAAACGGAATTGTAAAAGTTAAGGATGTTAAAAAAGCAATCAGGACGAATACAATTTTGGTTTCAATTATGTACGTCAACAATGAAATCGGAACCGTCCAACCAATTGCCGAAATCGGAAAGTTAATTCATGAAACACGAAACATGAAACATGAAACAAAATATCCCTTATTTCATACCGATGCCGTTCAGGCAATTAATTATTTTGATTGCGATGTTAAAAGATTAAATGTTGATTTGCTTTCGCTCTCGGCTCATAAAATTTACGGCCCAAAAGGAGTCGGCGCGCTATATATCAAAAAGGGGACGCCAATATCCCAAGTCCAGACGGGCGGAGAGCAGGAATTCAACTTAAGAGCTGGAACGCATAACGTAGCAGGAATGGTCGGATTGGGTGCCGCAATCCAACAAGTCAAAAGTCAAAAGTCAAAAGTCAAAAGTATTGTATTGCTTCGCGATTATCTAATAAAAAGAGTGCTGAAAGAAATTCCAAATTCATATCTTAATGGTTCCTGGGAAAAACGATTGCCCAATAACGCTAATTTTCGGTTTGACAATGTGGAAGGGGAGAGTATCGTGCTGGCGCTGGACGCAGTGGGCATTGCCGCTTCTACCGGATCAGCTTGCACTTCATCCACTCTGGAACCCTCGCATGTTCTTATGGCCTTAGGACTCCGGCACGAACAGGCCCATGGAAGCTTGCGATTGACATTGGGAAAACAAACTACTAAAGAAGAAATTGACCTCACAATTAGTGGACTTAAAGAAATTATCAAAAAACTTCGAACTATATCAGGAGAAATACTAAAAGAATTCAAGTAATTTACCTCTAGTGCAAAACTTGCCAAAATAATAAACTTGTGCTATACTAAGTCCTTCTGGAAAAACAAACAAAGGAAAAAGAAAGGAGTAAGTACCTTGAAATCGAAATTTACGTTCAAAGAGAAAATTTACCATTTAAAGGGAAAAATTCGCGAGCTCAATAAAGAATTAAAGAATCGAGATAGAAAGATAAAAAAGCTGGAAAGTGAGGTAAATAAGGATGATCTTACACGCATATACAGCCGAAAGAGAATACTTGAAGAGCTATCATATTTGATAAATTTATATGATAGAAATCACCTTCCATTCACAAGTATACTGTTCGATATTGACGATTTTAAAGACGTAAATGTTGTGGGTCTTGTTATTGGAGACAAGCTTCTTAAGCATTTGTCAATGCTTATAAAAAGATACTTACGCAAAACTGATAAGCTTGGACGCCTAGGAGGTGACGAATTTCTCATTCTGCTTCCTGGCACAAAAATCGCTAATGCCAAAGAGTTCGCGGAGAGAATAAGAAATAAAGTTGAAAGCCACACTTTTAACTTTAAAAACAGTGACAAAATCAAAGTAACAATCAGCGGAGGATTAGTTCAATACAATGGGGAATATAAAGATCCAATCGAGTTACTAAGAAGAGCTGATGTTGGCCTTCGCGAGTCAAAGAAAAACGGAAAAAATCAATTCAATATTTTTCCAGAAGATTAAGCGGAAAGACACTTATTAAGGTCTTTCCGCTATTTTATTTGCAAAAATAAATTACTTATGCTTATAATTATTTATAATTAAAAAATAATTTTTGTAATATGCAATATTCAAAAAAAGTGCTGGAGCATTTTATGCAACCGCACAATCTGGGAAAAATAGAAAATCCCGACGGCGTCGGAACGGTCGGCAATCCCGTTTGCGGAGACATTATGCGCATTTATATTAAGGTGGCTAAAAACAAAAAGGGCGAAGAGATTATTAAAGATATAAAGTTTGAAACGTTGGGCTGCGGAGCAGCGATAGCTACTTCCTCAATGGTAACGGATCTGGCGAAAGGCAAAAAATTAAACGAGGCAATGAGAATCACTAGGGGAGACGTAGCCGAAAATCTGGAGGGCCTTCCGCCAATTAAGATGCACTGCAGCAATTTAGCGGCTGAGGCGTTGCACAAAGCTATTGAAGAATATCAGAAGAAATCTAAAAAATAACTCCCGCAATGTTATGTTATATCGCCACACTTCAAAAGTCAGATTTCCTCTTGATGATGCTGGTAATATTGCATTAAGATTCAAACAAAGAAATTTTTACGATAAAAAAGATTGGGGACTTCATTTAGGGACTGATATTCCCGTCAAATCCGAGACAGAAGTTTATTCAATTGGAAACGGAATAATTGTTTATTCCAAACTCCATCCCGCTAAATTTTCCGAAAAAGGAAAAATTGCCAAAAGAAACTGGGGCGGGATAATAATCATCGCTCATAAAAGTCCAAAAAGCGGAAAAATTTTTTATTCTCTTTACGGACATTTGGGAAAACGCCTCGTCAAAAGCGGCGATAGGGTAAAAATAGGGGACACAATAGGAAGGATCGGGAAAGCGATGAGTACTTCCAATGGAGGATGGGAAGAAGAACATTTGCACTTTTCAATTTATACCGGACCGTTTGAAAATAAAATTTTACCGGGATATTATCGGGAGGGTGAAAAGAGAACAAAACTAAATTATTGGAAAGATCCAATAATCTTCATAAAGAACTATTTAAAATAAACAGCCACTCACTGGCAGGGAAGAAGGGCCAAAGAGTGGCTTCTTAATATAGCTAGGACGTCGTACAATGAAAGATGGACGACCTAGTATTTAAAATTTCTCCTAAGAGAACCACTTTTGTACTTAAGCATCTTGTTTCTTATTACTTTTAATCTATTAATATCATCGGTGTTCCAATGATTCCAAGTGAAGCCCTTTTTGCCAATTGACACATTTATCTTTTTCATTTTGTTCTTATCGATAATTAAAACTGCCTCTTTCCATAATTCAAAGTCGTTTCTTTTCTTTCCAATTAATTTAAATTTGTCAAAGAAAGGAATTATCACTTTAACAAGATCATCATTGTTGGAAATTTGATATCTTACAAAGCTCCTTGTATATGATATACCGCCACAGTTGAAATAATTTCTAATACGGGTCAGGATATTAACATCATCATCTCTTAATAAAATTGAAAAGCCAGATTTCCAGTATAAATATTTTCCCTTGTCTTTTCTTAGCGTTAACGAAAAGCATCCTTCTCCATCGACAAAGCCAGCAATATATTCCCCAGTAATTTTCTTTTTATCCATGTTTTAATTTTATTATTTTACTTCCTACTATAAAGTATCATTTGATCAATTGAATTTTTTGACACCGAAGTCCCGTAAAGTTTGGAAAGAAGTTTTATGGTTGAGTTTAAGTAAATGTTTGCTCCCCAATAAGGATCGTGTACCACGTAACGCCCATCTTTGTTCTTGTGATGAATGACCACGTAGTGGCCGGCGTTTCCTCTGGCTCGCACAAAAACAACCACCGGATTGCCTTTGGCCAGTTCCTTGTCAACCACGCTCCAATTGATATTGCCGTGGCTGTGGCCGTAGGTCGAACTTAAAACAATTTTGCTTCCCGACCACGAAAGCGGCCAGACAATAAGATCTTTATAATAAATGGGCTGTTTGGCTAGCGACTGGGGCGAAATTCGCGAACCATGATAAGTAAAAATCATCGCTACGGAACTTACTGCGCACCCATAGTCCTTCATTTTGCTGTTGGAAATTCCGATAATATCATTTTTCCAGCGCGAGTCCTTTTGGGAATAATACCAGCTGGTGGATGCCAGTCCCGCCGTTGGTCTCTCTAGAGCGGCAAAAAGGGCATCAATTTCAGTGGTATTAGCCGCGTAACGCTCATCGATATCTCCCAGCAGTTCTTTCTTCTGCTCCTCCACTCTGGAAAGAAGATCCTGATAACGATTTTCCTCACCCTGCGTTTGGGTAATTAAGATTTCTTTTTGGGCTTTACTACTGTCTAAAAGAGACATTTTTTCTTCCATTTTATATTGAAGGTCCATTACTTCTTTCTTTTTATCCTCAAAGGATTTTTTCTCATTTTCCAAATCAGTTTTCAGCGCCTGGATGGTATCCAGCATACTTTTTATTCCGTCCCCTATTTGAGTAATTCGGTCAGACCTTACCATAAACCGGGACAATTCATTTTCACTAAGAAGGATGGAAACAAGCGCTTGCTGGTTATATTCATAGTATGTTTGAATCAGTTCGGCCAGTATTTTCTTCTGCGCTTTCACCGCATCTTCCTTTTCTTCTATTTGAACGCGCAGTTGTTCAATTTGGCTGTTAAATATCTCTATTTTTTCCTTGTTAAGCTCGGTTTCTGCTTCCAATTGGCTAATTTCAGCTTCCATGATGGAAATTTGATTGCCAAGAGTCGTTTGCTGCTTTCTTTTTATATCGATAATCTGCTGATAAATTTTGGCTTTTTCTTCCAATTCTTTAATCTTTTTGGCTATATCTGATTCAGATTGTTTCTCCTGAGTGAGATTTGTGATGCTGTCATTATCCCCGTGGCTCCTTTTTCCCCAGCAGAAAATCAGCGCGAAAATACATATTCCCAGAATAATGATTTTTTTGTTTATTTTTATTTGTCCAGCCATAAAAGCGAAGCTAAAAAAACTACAAACTACAAAATATCTATTGCCTGCTTTAATCTTTTTAGTGTTTCATCCTTGCCTAAAACCCAGGCGATTTCAAAAGGCGGAGGAGATTTTTTCTCGCCCGTTAAAGAAACGCGAAGAGGCCAAAGAAGCTCTCCGCGCTTTTCTCCGGCCGCCTCCAATAATATTTTTTCTAAATTTTCTTTAGTCCAATCAGCTTCTGAAATATTTTCTGAAATATTTTTTGATTTTTCTAACGAATTTTTTAATTCTTCATCACTCATATTTTTCCAGCGCAAAAGTTCTTTATCATACTCAACATCCTCAAAGAAAAATCGATCGTTCTCCCCTACTCCGGCAAGGTTTGCCAGTCGTTCTTGTTCAACTGCCAATACTTTTCGGAGATATTCTTCTGATTTTTTTTCCGGCAGCGCGTTGTTGTAAAAATCTTTTCTCTTGAAAAATTCCAGCGATTCTTGATAAAGTTCGGAAATTGTTAATTTTTTAATGTATTGAGAGTTTATCCAGTCCAGTTTTTTCAAATCAAAAATTGCTCCGGCTTTGTGAACTTTTTTCAATTCGAACTCTTTAACAAGTTCATTGAGAGAAAAAAATTCTTTTGTGCTTCCTTTGCCCGGATTCCAGCCCAAAAGCGCCACGAAATTAATGATTGCCTCCCTGAGATACCCTTTTTGAATGTAGTCCTCAACGCTAACATCCCCCTGTCTCTTGGATAACTTTGTCCGATCAGGATTTAAAAGCAGCGGCAAATGGGCAAATTTAGGCGGTTCCCAGCCAAACGTTTGATAAAGCAAAATATGCTTGGGAGTGCTGGGAAGCCATTCCTCACCGCGGATTACATGAGTAATTTTCATTAAATGATCATCCACTACGCCGGCTAAATGATAAGTGGGATATCCGTCGGATTTCAGCAGTACTTGGTCGTCAATCGTTCCGGTTTCAAATTTTACGGCTCCCCGGATGATGTCGGAAAATTCCAGGGTCTCGCCGGGGTCAATTTTCAGCCGGATCGTGCGCGGACAATTGTTTTTTAAATTTTTATTTATTTCTTCCTGAGTTAAATTCTTCAGGCAATATTTGTCATACATCGGCGCTTGCTTTGCGGCAATCTGGTCTTTTCTCATTTGATCCAGCCGCTCGGGTGTGCAAAAACAATAATATGCTTTTTCTTCCTTAACTAGCTGTTCAGCGTATTTCTGATAGATATCTAGGCGTTCCGACTGGATGTATGGTCCGTACTCCCCTATTTCGGCAATTCCTGGATAATTTTTCGATTCAATAAATTTGGAATTTGGAATTTGGAATTTGGAATTTTTTAAGTATGTTCCTTCATCATAATCAAGTCCCGCCCACTGCAAAGATTTTATTAAATTCTCTACCGATTTCTTGACATGCCGTTTCTGGTCAGTATCCTCAATGCGCAGAATAAAAGTTCCGTTATTCTTTTTGGCAAACAAATAATTATATAAGGCACTGCGAAGCCCCCCAATATGCAAATATCCGGTTGGCGAAGGTGCGAATCTGACACGAATTTTATTCATTTAAATATGTCATCCCGGACTTGATCCGGAATCCAGATAAACAAATTTTTATATTTTCTGGATTCCTGCATTCGCAGGAATGACATTGTATTATTTAAAAAATACTTTTATTGGAAAAATTATTATTGCGTTAAATATTCTTCTGAACCTTTTTGGCTGCTGAATCAGCCGGAAAAGCCATTCGAGGCCCAAATCTCGCATAAAGCGCGGCGCGCGGCGCAGTTTACCGGTGACAAAATCAAAACTGCCACCGACTCCTACGGCTAGCTTTATTTTACCATTTTTCAGCGTATTTAGAAATTTTTCCTGATTCGGATGGCCAAAGTTACAGAAAACAATGTCACTATTAAAAATGTCATTTCGAGCATGGCCGAGAGATCTACTTGAAATTTTAAAATTAGATTCCTCAGCTTCGCTATCACTTCGCTCGGAATGACAATTCATATTCAATCCCTCAATCTTTAAATCTGGATAAATTTTTCTTATCGCGTCTCTCGTTTTCTCCCAATTGCTTAGTCCCCTATTATTAGCGACTAAATAAACACTTAATTTTTTATCATTTGCCGTTCTTAAAATTTCCCACATTAAATCAACTCCGGATATTCTGACCTTGAGTTTCCCGCCGAGCCGCCAAAAAGCAAATTTAATGCCAGCCCCGTCGGCTAGGTTAAGATCGCAATTGTTGAGTATATCTCTAAATTCCCTGTTCTTTTGAGCCGCCAAAATAAATTCGGGATTAATTGTGGCGATTTGATGAAATTTTTCAGCGCCCAAAAAATTTTCTATTTTTTCAATAATTTCTTTTTTCTCCAAATTATCAATCCTGACATTTAAAATATTCATAATATATTTCACATTATCATGGTATATACTTGATACATACTACGTATATACTACCTTCCGAGCGGGCAGCTTTCAAGAAGCAGGTATTTCCTTTTCCCCTCTTCCATGACGCTTTCAAGAATTTCTATGCTTTCCACCGGAACCAAAAGATTGATCTTTTCATCAATTGCCGGTGTTTCGGGAAGTCGCGCCCATTTTTCCTTGCGGATTCTTCCCAAGGTCACGTGAGGACGAAATTCTCTTTTCTCGCGCTCGAAAATCTTAAGCCGTTTTTCAATCTCCTCTTGAATTAACTTCAATTCTTCATTCGGCTCCCCTACTGCCCAAACCATCCGGATCTGGTTGACATTCGGACCAAAAGTAATTTTACTTAATTCTAAATCAAATCCATGAAACTGACAGCTTGCTTCCCGCACCGCCGAACATACATCCGGAAGCACACTATCTTCAATATAACCCAAAAAAGCAAGAGTGATGTGCAAATTTTCCTCTAAAGTCCACCGCACCGGCAAATCCCGCCATTTTTCAATTTTTTGCGCGAGACGCTTTTTTACTTGGTTTGGCAAGTTAATGCCAATAAAAACCCTGCGTTGCTTCATAAGATTGATTCTAACAAAAATTTTTGCTTTTATCAATTTTTTTGCCTTTCGTATGGGAAATTGTTAAAATACGACCATGAACAAAAATGATAAAAATTTCATTATTGACATTATTCCCCTGACGCGAATTCCCCTTTCCCGCCAGCAGTATTTTTCCTATGAATTCAGCCGGGAATTGCCGGCAGGAACGCTGGTAACTATTCCTTTATTTCGCCGCTTTGTGCAGGGTATAGTAGCTGTCAGCCGATCTGATTTTCACCGGCTGGGAAATATCCGTCTTAAAAAAGTTGAAAAAATAATCGAAGAAAAATCTCTTACCCCCGAACAGCTGGAACTGGCTCAATTCATTTCGGACTATTATATCTGCCCTCTGGGAGTGGTATTAAAGTTTTTTGTGCCAAAACGTACTAAGGCGCGAAAGAAGTATAATGTATCAAGTATTATGTATAATGTATTGCCCAAAATTATACTTACAAGAGAACAAGAAGAAGCTGTAAAAGAAATATCCAAAAAAAATACATTATACAAGATACATGATACTAAATACTTATTATTCGGCCCGGCGGGCTCCGGCAAAACGGAAGTTTATATTCATTCAATCCTGAAACTTAGGGAAAAAAATAAAAAATGCCAATTTCTGGTCCTGGTTCCGGAACTTATGCTTACTTCCCAAGCAATTGAACGCTATGGTGCGCATTTACGAGCCGAGGAAATCGCAATTCTGCACAGCAAAATCTCCAAGGGAGAATTTTACCGCCAGTGGCAAAGAATAAAAATGGGCGAAGCTAAGCTTATCATTGGTACCCGCATGGCTGTCTTCGCGCCTTTTAAAAATCTAAAATTAATCATCATCGACGAGGAACAGGATGTTTCTTTTAAACAGTGGGATATGAGTCCCCGCTATGATGCCCGGAAGGCGGCCGAAAAACTGGCTCAAATTCATCAGGCGAAAGTCTTGCTTGGATCCGCTACACCAAGTATTGAATCATATTATAAAGCATTGAATAAAGAATATGAGTTATTAAAATTATCAGGGTTACAGATTACAGATTACAGATTACAAGAACCTAACATTGAAATCATTGATATGAAAAAAGAGCGCTGGATAAAAAATTACTCCCCTATTTCAAGGGTCCTGAAGTCGGAAATTGAATACGCTCTAAAAAATAAACTGCAAACCATTTTATTCGTTAACCGCCAGGGCATGAGTTCCTTTTCTATCTGCGCTAACTGCCGGACAGTCCTGCGCTGCGCCCGCTGCGACCGGGCCCTCGTTTATTCAGCTGATGGCACTTACCGATGCCTGCACTGTTCCAATAAAACAGGAGTGTTTGCCGCTTGTTCCAGTTGCAAGGGCATGGCGTTTCGCAATATCGGATTTGGGACTCAAAAAGTCGAGCAGGAAATCAAAAGGTATTTCCCCGGAGCGCGCGTGAGAAGAGCTGATTTTGAAACAATGAAAAAATTAAAAGAAATCAAGGATCTTTACCGTGAATTTACCAATGAAAAAATCGACATTTTAATTGGAACTCAAATGATTACCAAGGGATGGAACAGCCCCCAAATAGGACTAACCGGCATCATTGATGCCGATAACTTGCTTTCACTGCCTGATTTTAGAGCCGGGGAAAGGGCTTTTCAGTCCATTGTGCAACTCGCCGGGCGAGTAAGAAGGCCTGCCGGATCTTCACCGGGAAAGGTGATAATTCAAACATACAACCCGGAAAATCCTATTATCAAAAGCGCCGCCAAAATGGATCTTGAAGGATTTTATCAGAAGGAAATAGAAGAAAGAATTTCCTTGCAGTATCCGCCAATGGCCAGATTTATAAAAATCGCGTTTCAAAATACCAGCCAAAAAAAAGTTGAAAAAGAAGCCGAAAAGGCCTATTATGATCTAAAGGGATTGGAAAATATAATTGTCTCAGAGCCCCAAAATCCATTAGTTCCGCGAAGGCGTGAGAAATTTAGAAAACAAATTATAATTAAAATTAAGAACCATTCTAAGGAAATACCTCCGGCATTGTTAAAAATGCTGAAAAAATTGGGGAGCGGTTGGATAATTGACGTTGATCCGATCTCCATAGTGTAATTGAATCAGCAAACAAATTATGACTCTACTGGCAATACTTAAATATCCTCATCCTCTTCTTCGCCGCAAGGCGATTAAAATCAAAAATCCGCTTGAACCGCAAATTCAGGCATTAATTCCCCGAATGATTGAAGCGATGAAGAAAGGCAACGGCCTAGGTCTCGCCGCTCCTCAAGTAGGAAAGTCGCTGCGCTTGTGTATTGTCGGAGAAGAAAAAAAGGTTTATGTTTTAATTAACCCTTCCATAAAATCCTGCTCTCGGAAGAAAGTGTTTATGGAAGAAGGGTGTTTGAGTTTCCCGGGAAAATTTTTTTTAATTTCGCGTCCTGAAGCGGTGAAGGTCCGCTATTTGGACGAAACCGGAAAAAAAGCTAAAATTAAAGCACAGGGGCTTTTGGCGAGAACTTTGCAGCACGAAATTGACCACCTGGACGGAATACTCGTCATTGATCGCGCCAAAAAGAAGAAAGCTATTTCTTACCAGAAGGTAAAAAAATAACCAAATATATGACAAACAGCAAAAAAGCGATTAAATTGCGGATGATATTCATGGGAACGTCTTCGTTTGCCCGGGACATTCTGGAGTCATTGGTTAAAAATGACTATAACATCGTGGCGGTCTTTACCCAGCCGGATAAAGAAGCCGGAAGAAAAAAAGAAATAAAGATCAGTCCGGTAAAGGCCTTTAGCCAGGAACATAAATTACCCGTTATTCAGCCGGAAAGATTCGCCAAGGAAACAGTGGATAACATCAAAAAAATCAAACCCGACATAATTGTCGTGGCGGCCTACGGAAAAATTCTCCCTCGGGAGGTTCTGGATATTCCCGGCTTTGGATGTCTTAATGTGCATGCCTCGCTTCTTCCTCGTTTTCGCGGGCCTTCGCCTATTCAAAATGCTCTTTTAGCCGGAGAAAAAGAAACGGGAATAACAATTATGCGGATGGATGAGGGAGTTGATACCGGGGAAATACTTTCTCAAGAAAAACTTGAGATTGATCCTAATGACACCACTGAAACACTATCGCAAAAACTTTCTCAACTGGGATCTCTCCTCATTATTAAAACCATTCCTCTTTGGATAGAACAAAAAATTGAACCGCGCGTCCAGGATAATTCCCGAGCTACTCTCTGCCAGCTTATTGAACGAGAAGACGGGCACATCATCTGGGAAGAAGAAGCGGAAAATATTTATAATAAATACCGGGCGTTCCAGCCCTGGCCTGGGATTTTTGCCTTCTGGAAAAACAAAGATACCCTGGAGCGTGTGAAGTTTAACAAAATCTCGTTTCAAAAATCAGATCCCGAGACAAGCCACCAATCAGGAGAAGTATTTCAATTGGGGGATAAAATCGGCGTTCAGACCCTTAAAGGGATAATTGTTCTTGAAGAAGTTCAGCTGGAAGGAAAAAAACCCGTGCCGATCAAGGAATTTATTAATGGCTATCCCAATTTCTTGGGAAGCATTTTACGCTAAATAATTCTATGCCGCTTGATAAAAAAAATGAAAAACTGGCGCTGACTATCGGTTTTGTTTTGATTCTTTTGGTCGGACTGATAACTTTTTTGCGTCCTTCACTCAAAAGCGAAGAAACAAAAAACATAGCCATTGACTCAAACTCAAAAACAGCCGACTATCCCAGGATTTCAGCCAAAGAGCTTCTTCAAAAAATAGACAAAAAGGAAAATGCTGTTTTTATTGATATTCGGAGCAATGACGCTTTTCAGCAGGAACATATCACAGGGTCGCTGAATATCCCGCTAGCCGAATTAAAAGAAAGTGAAATTGATTCCTCGCCAACTGACTTAATTGTTATTGTCAGCGATCCGGCAGCTACCGAAGAAGCCATTCAGGCAGTGCAAATACTCAAAGAGAAAAATTTTGAAAACGCGATGGTTCTTTCCGGCGGCATCAATTCCTGGAAGCAGAATCAGGGCGGGGCGGTCTCCTGGGGAGATCCTACTTCCTTTATCAACCAATCCAAAGTAACCTTTATTTCTCCCGAGGACGCCAAGAAATTTTTGGATGAAAAAAGGCCGATTTACATTTTGGATGTCCGGCCGCAAAATTCTTTTTCGCCGCATCTTCCCGCCACTGTTAATATCCCTTTTGAATCACTCGAAAAAAGAAAAGATGAACTGCCGCGAGGAAAAGAAATTATTGTTTACGGCGACACGGAACTTTCTAGCTTTCAAGCCGGGGTGCGGCTTTTTGACTTAAATATCTTTTCCGCCCGGGTGCTCCGCGGAGGATTCACCGGCTGGCAAGAAAAGAGATTTCCAACGGAAAAATAAGTGGTATTAACCCTAGAGCAAGTTCTGGACTCTATTTACGTAACAAGTTGCGGGGTACTACCCAGCGAGCTCGCCCGCCTTTGGCGGGAATAAAAAACTTCTTGTTACAGCGCCATAACGTATCTGCGTATCTGAAGTTTTAAATTATTTTTTCTTCATATCCTTTTGGTGTCAATTTGGCACTTATTATTGGTTTACCACAATCGGGCACCATAATAGCAAATCTCTGATATTCACACGTAAAATCAACAAGAAAATTTGTATAATCAACAGCATCCTCTAGAGAAAGTAGTTCATATTGACCTTGTATTGGAGGCAGAGTTTTGTTATCTGTTACCAAGTGCGATATAAATTCAGTGCGGCCAATCCAACAGCCACCAAATCTTGAACCCTGAGTGTTTTGCCATTTTACAATATGGCCAGATTCATTTTTTTTACCATCAATAGTTAAGACACCTGAAAAAACTAAATGTGATTCAATTCTTGGTTTAGAAACGTCATCGTCCTCATATCCAGCTAAAATAAAATCAACAGTTAAAATTTGTTTTGCTGATTTTAATTCAGTTACTTCCAATTGTTTTTTCATTTCTTCTTTCAATCCTTCAATAAAGTAGCTAACTATTTCCTCAAATTTACCCTCTCCCTTATACTTTGATTCAAAGGATTTGAATATAGAATAAGTTGTTTTGTGATTTAATAAAGCAGCTCCAGCCACACAGACAGCGTAACTTTTTTCTTTCATCTTTATTTCAAATAATTTTCTGGCCATTTTAGACCAAGAAATTGGCTGTTGGATTGGCCGCTCCAATTCAATCATTTTGTTAGTGCTCTTCTCCTGCACCTGTGTAATGGTTTGGTTCCAAGTTGTTTGACTGTCAGCAGATAGAGCTATGCCATCTGGAACAGCTATTGCAATACAAATTGACATATAGATTTACTTAAAAAAATAATTTAAAATATTTCGCCTAACGTCATCGGTATATCTGAAGTGCGAAGCATTTAGGTGAAGCGTAGCAAAACTAGATATTCGGTGTTAGGCGATGTAAATGACATCATTGTATTTTTATTGCATTGCCAATAGAAAATCCGTTTTCATGAATTTCTAACATCTCGGATAAATTTTTTGTAATAGTCGTGTCATTGAGCCACTGTTTTGTCGCTTCTATCATATCTCGGCAAAAATTATTGACTGATAATTGTAAAATGTCTTTTTCATCATATCTCGGATCGCCAAAGTGGCAATTACTAAGTCTATTACAATGAGAACCGCTAGTAATGAAAACAAAATGATCCAAAACATCTTTTGCCCGCTGCTTTTCTATATTGCTAGACCCTTCGTGTAAAAAAGAACACCGGAGAGCATAGCAATCATTGCCAGATAAAAAACCATTATATTTTTTGCCAAGATATGTATCAAACCATACGGGATATCTTTCTGATGAACTCTTGTTACTTCCTTCTAGCTTGCTACAAATATCTGGCAAAATAAGCGACAAAACAAGGGCGGAATACCAATTTTTGCTCTGTAAGGAATTTTCTATTGATTTAAGAATATTTTCCATAATGATGTCATTTATTTCGCCTAACGTTTAAGTGTATCTGAAGTTTCGCCGACTTCTTTGTTAAATATAAGATAGAGGCGAAATTTGGATGAGAAAGCGTTAAAAATAAAATTATTTTTTATCCACTGGTATATAGCCTTGCTGTAAGCAGTAACCAGTAGCATATTTATCTGCTTCTTCTTTGGTATCGAATTGTTTATCCCAAGAACTTTCTTGCATACTAGTATGTGGACCACTTTGTATAATCCTATTGAAACTGGGGGTCCATTTCCCGTTTGCTAGTTGATAGGAAGTTGGCTCGAAGAATGTTTGCATAGTGTAAGGATTAAAAAATAATTTTATTTAGCTTGCGAATGAATATTCCTTGTTAGGCGACGTAAACTTTTTAATTATCCTTTCTCATTTCATTAAGCCAATTATCGAGGGCCTGCTTGGATTTTCTTATCGCTTCATCCATTTGAGGAGCAAGTGTTTCAAGCACAATTTTTTCGGCTTCTTCTCTGTTTGGCGTGGTCGCGAGCACATTATCAATCTCTTTCATTATACGCTCCTCCTCATCCATTGTTGCTTGAAATTCTTTATATTTTTGGTCCTCTAATTTTTCTGGAGCAGGACCGACTTCTCCCTTGAATTGTTCTATCATAATGTTTTTAAGTTAGTCATTAAAAAATTTATTTCGCCACAACTCGTTTTTATGCGAATTAATTGGCTATATTGTACAAAAAAGTGCGTATGAGGCGCACTTTTTGAAAATTATCCGATTATTGCCAAGACATCTTCATTTTTAACAATCAGGTAGTCCTCGTTGTCTATTTTTATTTCCGTCCCGGAATATTTCCGAAAAATCACTTTCTGGTTTTTCTTCACTTTGATGTCCTTGCTTTCCCCTACCGCTATCACCCGCCCCTCCTGCGGCTGTTCTTCAGAAGTGGTTTCCGGAAGGAAAAGGCCGGTCTTAGTTTTTTTGTCCTGTTTTTCGGGCTTGATGAGTATATTTTCACCGAGTGGCTTTATTTTCGTTTTCATATCCTTGCAAAAAATTACTTATTATAAAATCACTGAACAGTATATATTTGTCATCCTGAACTTGTTTCAGGATCTAATGAATAAATCGTTATCCCCTAGATTCCGGCTCGGAGGCCGGAATGACATCGACTTTATCACGCTTCATTCTAATAAAATAGAGGTGGAGTGTCAATGGGAAATTTTTTCCTTGAGTATTTCCATTGTTCTATCCAATTGCGGATCGCGGTTGTTTTCATAATCATCGCTGGTAAGATCTACTTCAACATCGGGGTTAATCCCTACTTCATTTATTTGCTCTCCCTTTGGAGTAAGCCAGCGGGCTACCGTTATTTTTACTGCTATATCCTGGGGAAGAGGAACAAGTTCTTGAACTGATCCTTTTCCGAAAGAACGCTTTCCCACCAGTGTCACATTGTCCCGATCTTCGCGCAACGCTCCTGCCAAAATTTCCGAAGCACTGGCGCTTCCTTCGTTAATAATGACAATAGTCGGTATCTGACTAAGCAGATCTCCGCCGCGGGTCAAAAGTTTTTTCTGATTTTTACCGCTGTCTTCTTCAATCACCACCACCTGATCCTTGGGAATCATTTTGCTGGCGATATTTACCGCCGCGTCAAGATAACCGCCCGGGTTGTTGCGAAGATCAAGAATTATGCCTTTTGCTTTTTGGTTAATAATTTGATTTGCCGCCGAATTAAACTCGCGGTCGGTATCTTCCCCGAAGCGCGAGATTTTCACGTAGGCAATGCCGTTATCTTTGAATTCTGCTTTGACGCTCTTCACGTTGATGATATCGCGCTGAACGGCGATTTCCTTTGCCTCTTTATCGCCGTTTCGAAAGATGGTAAGTTTCACTTCGGTTCCTTTGGGACCGCGGATTTTATCCACTGCTTCCTCAATTCCCATTTCAGCGCTGTTCTCCCCGTTGATTTTAATAACTTTATCCCCAGCCCTAAGCCCGGCTTTTTCCGCCGGCGATCCCTCCAGAGGCGCGATGATAGTCAGCATCCCGCCTTTAATCCCCATTTCCGCCCCGATGCCTTCGAAGCTCCCGGCTATTTCCTCATTGAATTTTTTACTCTCTTCCGGATCAAAAAAAACCGTGTAGGGATCGCCAGTTGCCTGAAGCAAACCCTTTATCGCGCCGTAGAGCAATTGTCGGGAATCAAGCTTGGCCGAATCAACATATTTTTCTTTGAGCAAATCCCACGCCTTCCAGAAAAGAGAAAAGTCAAGAACGCGGTTTTTCTCCCGGTCTTGATTGATAATAATAGTTTGTTCCAGCGGCAGGGCTTCCTGCGGCGGCGCGACTTCCTTTTTCCCCTGACTGAATCCAAGCCAGAACCCCAAAGCCACCAGCATCACAACCAGCCCGAATAAAAGCGCCCGATTAAAAAGCTTTCTATTTTTCCGCTCTAATTGATCTGTTTCCTGCTCCGGGATAAGATTATTATCGTTTTCCATAATTGATTTTCAGTTATGTTGAGGTACTGGTTTTCCCCAGTATTTCTTAAAGTATTTTACGGCGCTAAAAATATGAATCCAGGTGAGTCGGTTAAAAAACAGCGAATAAAAAAATCCTTTCTTGGCGCTTCCTTTTCCGTGATAGTGGTGCATTTTAGAGAGCGGAAAGTACATAACTTTGCAACCCGCTTCCCAAAAGCGCCGGCACCAGTCAACGTCTTCCATATACATAAAAAATTGGGGATCCATCAGGCCTACTTTTTTCACCGCTTCTCTGGAAACCAGCATGGCTGAACCCATTATCCAATCCACTTCTTGGGGACGGCGGTGATTATAATCCTTCATTAAAAACCAGTCGAGGTGTTTTTGAGCAAATTTAAATTTTCTCAAAAAAGTTCTCCGGTAAACGATGGTAATCGGCCGATAAAACCTGAAACAAGAATACTGAAGCGTCCCGTTAAAATTAAGAAGCTGGGGACCGACAATGCCTGCCGCCGGATTGTTTTTAATAAATCCAAGGAGTGATTCAACAGAACCCTTTGTTACTATTATGTCGTAATTAAGAATGAGGATATATATTCCAGTACTTTCTTCTACCGCTTTTTTCAAAAGTGCTTGAAATCCGACATTTTTCTTAAAAGGAAAAAATTTTACCTCGGGATAGTCCTCGCGCATCATAATTGCCGTGGCTTCCTGGGTAGCACTGTCAGCTACAATCATTTCGTAGGAAATGCCAGTGATGTTTTCTTTAATTGAATCAAGGCACAACTTTAAAAGCTCCGTGTTTCTATAGCTGTTTATGGCGATTGAGAGTTCCATGATATATCTCTACAAATTACGAATGCGCTACGCTTTACAAATGTACGAATTGCGAAAAGTTATTATTTGTATATTCGTATCAATTCGTAGTTCGTAGAGAATTCGCTTATTTCGGCTTTATGTCTGACTGCGGTGGGAGCGAAAAGATGTTCTGAAACATTTCCTGGATCCTGGAATAATTGTCCCCCCGGGGAAGCAGGATGTAGCCGGTCTCCGGAGTTTCAGGAGGGGAATAAAGCATTCCTTCTTCTGTATTCTCCAGCACTCTCTGAAATATCTGGGGATTTCCCATTTTTTGGTAAAGTGCGAAAAATTTCTGCATTTCCCAGGGTTCTAAATCAGTGCGTACATTATCGCCCAAAGCGTTAAATATGGCGTTCACTTTTCCAAAATCAGTGAGCGTCCCTATCTGGAGCGCTTTTTCCTTAATTTGCTGGAGTACTATCTGCTGGCGCTTAGCCCGTTCAAAATCATTGGAAGTGGCCCGCGAGCGGACAAAGCAAAGCGCTGTTTTTCCGTCCAGAACACTTTTCCCTGCCGGAAGCGTGAAATTTCCCCCGCATTCAACATTTTTGTTGGTGCAAAGAGGATAACGAGCTGTTATTCTCCCCTTCTTATTTTTTTTGATTTCATATTGGCCCGTTGGCATCGTAAAAACATTGGGGTCGCAAACGTGCGCCTCCCGAAATTGCACAGATTCACTGAAGGGCTGGTCTAAAGTAATTTCCACCCCGCCGATGGCGTCAACTAATTGCTTAAAGCCGTCAAAATTAATACTGGCTCCGTAATGAATGGGAATGCCCACTACTTCGCCTACCACTTTTTCCATATCGGCTATCCCCTGCTTTTTTCCGTTTTCCTCGCCGGCGGCGTAAACGGCGTTGATTTTCGTTTTGTTTCCCCATCCGGGATTATTAACATAAAGGTCGCGGGGAATGGAAACGATTGCCGCCTTGTTTTCCTCCGGCTTAATACTCATCACCATAATCGTATCGGCCAGAAGCCCTCCGCCAGGAATATTTTCACCCCGCATTCCTAAAAGCAAAATATTTATCCTTCCTTCTTTTTCCCCTTTCAGAGTATCCGTCACTCCCGGAATGGCATGAACCAAACTTTTAAAAATGTTTCCGTCCACGGAAATTTTGTTTAAAATATAACCGGTTTTCCAGGCGAGGGCGCCTCCGCCAATAAGGAGAATAATAAAAAAAGCGACCAGCAGTTTAAACCAGAGGGTCTGGTAAAAACGTTTTTGAGGAGGAGGATTGTAAGAAACATCCATTTTTTTGCAGTTAAGTTTTATTTTTTAATTCAGCCGGACTGGCTAAAAATTGCGTGAAATTAACTGGCGAGTTTCTGGTATATTTTTAAAACATTCAGTGCCGCGTCTTTCCAAGAAAAGTCCCGGAAGCGTTTGGCGCCTTTTGTCCTCAATTCAGCACGAAGGCGCTCATCTACAGAAACATCATATAATTTTTTGGAAAAATCATCAAGATCAAAAGGATTAAAATAAAAAGCTGATTCCCCGGCTACTTCTCTGGCACTTGGTATATCAGAAACCAGGACTGGAACATTCCGGCTCATCGCTTCCAGAACAGGAATGCCGAATCCTTCATAAAGGGAAGGAAAAACGAAGAGATGCGCTAATTGGAACAGTGCGGGCTTGTCTTTTTCATCAATAAAGCCGGGAAAAATAACATCCTGTTTATTATCGCACTTTTTCAGAACTTCGTCAATCTTTGCGTCAAAATTACGCGCTTCTCTATTGCCTGCGATTACCAGCTTAATGTCCGGCAGTTTGTGCTTGATTTCGCTGTATCCTTTGATTAAAAAGGGCAAATTTTTGCGGGGCTGCATGGTGCCGATGTAAAGCATGAATTTAGCCGGTAAACTGTACTTTTTTCTCACTTTTTCCAATTCTTCCGGAGAGGGATCATTTCGCAGGAAGTCATCATCCACAGAATTATGCACCGTTTCAATTTTTTCAGGATTGATCTTATAGTATTTGACAATTTCGTCTTTCGTGAAATGGGAAACAGCTATTATTTTGTTTGCTCTTTTGAGCGACAGAGGAATGAGTATTTTCAGAAAAAATAAATCAGAGAATTTAATAAGTTGAGGAAAAAAATTAAACGAGATGTCGTGGATGGTAGTTATAATTTTAATTTTCTTGGGAACAAAAAACGGCGTAATGTACTGAGTGTGATAAACATCAACCGGATGGCGGCGAAGATAGCGCGGCAAAGTCCAGGAGTTCCAGATAAATTTATTAGCTGCTTTCAGGGAAACTATCTTAAAATTGGAACGGTTTTCAATTCCCAGCGGCTTCATTACCATATTACGTAATACGACAGTGTCAGTGATGTCGGTGAACAGAAAATATTCATTGCGGCTGTTAATGAATGTCAGATTTTTCACCAAATTGAAAAAAACCACCTCATCGCCGGTTCGCTTTTTTCCGATGTTGCGGATATCAATTCCGATTTTCATATAAGCAATTTTACATTCATTTTCGGGTTATGTAAAACAAGTAAGGGAACCCGGCTTTCCAAGTTCCCTTTTAGAATTTGTCTCTGAATATGGTGGACGGCGGCGGTGAAAAACATTCGCGAAAATTATTTTTTCTCTGTTCTGCATGAACGAATTCTGTCAGGTTTTTAGCCTCTTCTAATAAACTGGCTAGTGAAAAAAATTTATAGCTATTTCTGTAAAATTTAATCGCCAATTCATTAGCAAGAACTCTCACGCTCTTATATATGCGATTGCTATTTCCGCAACCGCCCCAATAGAGACAACTTGCATTCTCGCATTTTTCCCCCATTTTTCCTCCTTTAGATAAAAATTACTTATTAATCCTTGAAATTGAAAAAAACAACCACAAAATTCCCAAAAATATTCCAGCGTTGAACAAGTTGACGGTTATAAGCGCCAGCCCTCCTGAAAACAAAAACAATCCGAGGGTCTTTTCCCCCAGATCGTCTTTTGAAAAATACTTTATTCCCCTGACTAAAATATAAACCCAAATTAAAATTATAGCAAGCAGTCCCAAGATTCCTGCTCCCAGCCACACTTCTAGAAAAATATTGCTTGAGTTAAGGGCAATTCTTCGCTCGTCGCTGCCTAAAACCGCTCCGATATTCCCCCACCCTATCCCGAAAATCGGGTGTTTTTTAATTTCCTGCCATGATTTCCGGTAAATTTCACCGCGAATGTTAACATTGGGATCGGTGCGGTAAATTTCTTTAATAACATTGCCGGCCGATTTTTCTTTTTCAATATCTTCAAGGTTAATATGCCGGCAATTGTATTGTTCCAGGGCTGAAATATTTCCTATTGCTTCTGGCAGTGTGATATCCTTTTCGCAGGAAACAGTAATTTTCTGAAGTCCTGTTCCTGTGCTTTGAATTCGATTGAAAATTTGAAAGTTTGTTAAGTTAAAAATGTAAACAATTCCAATACTCCCAATCATTGCGACAGCAATAAAAAGGAATTGCTGGAAAAATTGCCTCCATTGCCACTCTCTAATCTTCACTGATAGTTTAGTAAGTGCAAATAATAAAAATACGATGGTAATAGCTGCTACTCCCAGCCAAGCGCCGCGAGAAACGGTGAGAATTAACAAAACTAAACAACCAACAACTAACAACCAGCAATTTGATAAATAAATTCGTTTTTGCTGTAAGTTGTAAGTTGTAAGTTGCAGGTTGTTAAAAAAATAAATTAGTGAATATATTACGGTCAACAATAAAACCAAGCAAATGCCCAGCCAGTCGGGTTCCGCAAACGTTGCATTCGGCCTTCCCGGCATTGTTTCAAAGGACTCCAGTCCTTTCATAAAGCGAATATTCTGCCAAATGCCGTAAAAAATAACAACAATCCCCGAGCTCAAGAAAAAAGGAATGATTCTTTTGAGATCGCCAATATTTTGAATAAACACCCTTGCCAGAAAATATATGGCCACAAAGGAAAGGGCAACGATGGAATGCTTTAAGCCGGCGTTTTTGTCCGTCGCGCCGAGAACGCTAATAAATCCCGACATTGCAAAAACTGCCGGCGCGATATCATACCAGCTAAATCTTGGTAGTTTAAACCCCAGACGTCCCACAACTAATCTTCCTAGTACCGCCAAAATAGTAAGACCGGCAAAAAACTGATAAGGCCTGACAGCAATACCTAAACTACCCGGTGCGATGTTAATATTTTCCAGCGTGATTGTCCCGACGAAAAACAAAAAACTCCATCCCGGGCGGTACAAGGAGAAAAGCAAAAAGAGCAAAGTAAAAAACAAAAAGTCGCTTAAATTCTTAATCGGCAAGACACCAAGATTAGAAAGGAGGATTGCGAAAAAAACCAGCAAAATGTTGGCTAGAATGAGATATGTTTTGGGTCTGTTTAAATTACTAAAAAAGTATTCAAAAGCAGTTGTCATAAAAAATGACATTACAATTCTTCAATAATATTCAAAACCTTCTCCCCAAACTTTTCCCACGAAAAATGCTTGGCACGCTCTTTTCCCCTTTCGGAAAGAGTGTCGCGCAAGTGCCTGTTGAGCAAAACATTTTTCATTACCATCGCGATATCCCCGACGTCTTCCGGGTGGCAGTAAAGCACCGCGTCGCGCCCGATTTCGGGAAGAGAAGAGACCTTGGAGGCAATTACCGGCGTTCCCTGATTCATCGCCTCCAGTACTGGCAGGCCAAATCCCTCGTAAAGAGAAGGATAGACAAACATAAAGGCGTTAGCATACAAAGCCGGCAGATCCTCTTGTGGAACAAAATCCAGTAGTTTAACGTGTTGGGTTAAATTCAGCTCTTTTATCAGCTTCTCGGCATCGGTTGCCAGCGGAGCCAGCTCGGGCATTAGTTTTCCGGATATTACCAGTTTGGGCAGTTCATTAATAAAATGAATTTGCTTGTTCTTATCAAGCAATGTTTTATAAGCCCGAATTACCCTTTCAATATTTTTTCGCATCTCCAGCCCCCCGCCGGAGTAAATATAACCGGGATTCAGTTTATATTTTTTTAGGACTTTCTTATTTTTTTCTTCAGAAACCCTCTTTTTATAAATTTCATCAACATCAATATGCGAGACCGTTATCTTCGCCGGATCTATGCCAAGATGCTGAACTAAGTCCTTTTCGGTGCGATGCGACACGGCGATGATTTTGTCTGCTTTTCTAATTGCTTTTTCCGTCAGTTTCCAGTATAATCTTTTCCGCGAGTTATTGAGATATTCCGGAAAGAGTTTAGGAATAATGTCATGAACTACCATGATGTGTTTTACCATATTAGGTAATAAGGTAGCGGACTGATACAAACTTAAAAAGACGTCGCATTCATCTTCCCTAACTTTTTTCAGCAGCAAAAATTTCTCCCACCAAATTTTGCGGACCAAATCGTCGCGTTTATAGGCAGGCAGAAATATGCGCTTCTCCCAATTTCCCGGCAGTTTAATTTCTTTTGGCAGGTCTTCTTCCAAATATAAAATAAACTCTAGGGTTGTGAGTTGTGAGTTATGGGTTGTGAGTTCAATTAATTTCTTCAGGAAATTAATTGTCACCTGGCCGATGCCGGTATTTGGCTTCCGGGCGAAAGAGGCATTGATTCCGATTTTCATGATTTAATTATACCCTAAATTTTAGGAAATAAAAAACCGCGGAAGAGAGATGCTTTTCTCTATCCGCGGACAGCCTTTAATCAGGTCAGTTTATACATCTTTTCAAGGGCCTCAATAAAGCCTTTGATCGCGAGCATATTCATAGTTGATGTTTTTTTATCCCGAAGTGCCAACTTGAGATCTTCAAGCGTACTGCTTAAAGCGAGTTCCATTTCTGATCCATCGTAGTCCTTCATGTCCGCGGCATCGATCCGCTCAATTCTCCCCATTAAATCACTTCGGAACGCTTGTAAAGGAAAGCGGTTGATACTGTTTAACACACTTCTGTTCTGTGTTTTATCGGGATTATAATTGGCTACAAACTTATCAATCAATGGGTCCAGTAATGAACTCGAAAGCAATAATGCAACCAGTAAAAGGATAAAAATACTGGTTACGGGATCGGCAATTGATTCACGCATATGAAAAAAACTAACCAGGAGCACTTGCACGAATCTATAGGCAGTATTAACTATTATGCCGAAAAGCACTGCGAAGATCGCAGCTTTAATCAAAAAGCTTATGCTAAATGTTCCCCTTGCAAATACTTTCATAATTCCTCCTGTTTTTGCCCATTTTGGGCAGATTTTTGTAAAATAACTGTCATTTTCAGTATCAAAATAATATATACCTTTTTTGAAAATTTGTCAAGGTCTGGACAAAACAAAAAACCGCAGCGGGGAAATCCCCTGCTGCGGCCACACCATCATTTTAGAAAGATTTTTTGTTTTAATTCGTAGTCCGTGGGTTGCGCACAGACGCATATCTCATTATCACATCCTCATAATCCGCGGGTTGTCCTTGGAGCAATCCTTCATTACACAAATCCTCAATCATTACTTTCCGCGCATAATAATTCGTGATTGAGATAATTGCATAGACAATAGCTACCTGCTTTTTTGGTTCTTTATGCGAGAATATTGAGTCACGGAGAAACGAAGCTTGGTCAGCAAAGTTAAGGAAGCGAATACCTTCTTGTCCAATGGACTTTTTGATTACCTCAATATTTTGAGGCATTTCCCCAAGAATATTTATTACTTCATTTATATTTTGAAAACGCACTGTTGCTTGAGGATAGTTATATGGAGCTGGTCCACCGAACATCAGATTAAGAACTATGAAAATTTTTTCATCTTCGTCTGATCGCTCATTGATCATCTCGAGAGTCTTTTCTGCGAACTCTTTTGCAGATAATCTTTGCAAGGTCATCTTTTGAAATTTGAGATCAAGCTTGCTTTTGAGAGAATCCTGAATTTTATCAAGCTTATCCATCGATACTTCTCTTAAATTTGGAACTTCATAGTAAGTGTCGGTTACTTCTGAAGGATTGAATTTCTCAAGTACGTAAGCCATAAGTTCAATTCTGGAATTTTCCGGTGCGTTTGACACAAAATCCCAAATAGCCGCCGCATGCAACGCGATACTTTTAAATCGCACAAGCAACAACTCTGAAAGTTTTTTAGTCAGTTCTTTGTTCATGTGTATCCTCCCTGTTCTTTAATAAGAACAATTTTTAAATTTTACTGGTTCTTTGTCTACACCAACCTAATTTTTAAAGTGCTTCTTTATCCATCTTTAGGATTCTTTAGTATATATTACTTTTTACGTCCTGTCAAGGGTTTTACCTCTTTCTAGCCAAAAACAAAAACCGCGGAAGAGAAAAGCTTCTCTCCTCCGCGGGTCACACTAACGCGTTTCGCTTGCTTCACTTAAAAATGGTTATTACAATCGCTCCGGCGACCATCAACGCGGTGGCCAGCATCTTTTTCTTGAGATTGGTTCTTTCTTTGAAATAGAGCAAGCCGATGACAAATGCGAAAAACGGCATTAAGCGCTTCACGCCCATAACATACGCGACTTTCTGGACATCCAGCGCGGCATTAATACTTGTGTTGGCGATAGCAATCGAAAGCCCGGCCAAAATCACAGCTCCAAAAAAACTTTTTCTTGCTGATTTATCAGAATAGATTTCTTTCGCTCTTTCAGTTTCTCTAAAAACCACTATAAGAGCTATAAACCCAATTCCGATAAGCAGATGCGACAGAAAGCTGGTAAAAAGAACGGAACTTTCGCGAATTGCCAGAGTAAGGGCGGTGGGCGTGATTGTGAAGCATCCGGCTGTGACCAGAAAATACATCAGTCCCCTTCTATTCTTTTTCGCCGTGTTTTCTGAATCCAAGCTTCTGGCTTTCTTTTTGATCTCCATTATTATCGCTCCAATAACCACGAGAAATATGCCAATGAATCCAAGAAGTGAAGGCACTTCGCCGAGAATTATTATCGGTGGCACGATGAGCGTAAGCGATGTCAGAGTCATATAAGGCATCAAGTAGCTCAAATCGGCAATATCCAAGGCCTTATAAAGAAAATAAACGGCTAGGATATTGAGAGTCACTCCCCAAAACATGCCCTG
>JAPLXC010000011.1 GCA_026396275.1 Candidatus Moraniibacteriota bacterium
TATATCAGAATCATTGATAAAATCTTCCACATTTTCCACGGAATTATTTGGAAGGCCTACATGAGTTACTTCAATGCCTAACTCTTTACATGCTGATTCAATTATTTCCTTGGTGTTTTTCCTATAATGATTGCTTACTACTAATAATTTTTTTGGAAATAAATTAACTTCCTTTTTTGGGAAAAATTTATTTGTATCTATAAAACTGCGTACTATTTTAATCTGATCTTTGCTTATACCGTATTTTTTAGTTAGGTGATCCTTTGCTTCATTGCTCACTACGAGATATTTAAATATATTCAAAATATTCAAATTTTCAGTTGGTGGTTGCTCCAAATCCGGCAGTATGCCATGAGACATAAATACCATGGGAGTATTTGGAAAAACAGAGCGAGCCATCATTGCTGTTGTATTGTGTTGCGCATGGATAATATCAATATTTTCATTCACAAAATCAGATAGATTGTTTGTAACTGGTATCCCCCCCGATCTCTCTATTTCCTCTGAAACCTTTCCTAAGATGTTGGAAAATACAAAGACATCATGACCACGTTTTTTAAATTCCATTACTAAGTCAAATGTAAAAAGCTCCGAACCTGCTCTATTTTTAAGATGATGAGTTGTAATTAAAATTTTCATTTATTTTCTTGCAATTATAAAATATTCGTGGCTTATTTTATTATTAAATTCCTTTTCATAGTTTGGCAAATTTCCTTCGATTATTCTGCAAGAAGAAAATATGCACCCATAATTATCAACTTCTTCACGCTTAAATTTATGCAAGAAATTATTTTCCTGATAGTAATCACTTTCAAATCTGGGAAAATTAATGATTGCCACACCACCTTTTTTTAATAATAGATGGATATGACTTATTATTAATTGACGATGATCCGCATCGTTATGTTGCAAAACCATTAGTGAATAAACGAGATCTGCAAATTCTATATTCTTGAATTGATCAATAGTATAAAATTCGACGTTTTCTTCCTTTACGTAATCCCTTGCCTTCACTACAAAATCGGGATTGATGTCCAATCCTATAAATTTTTTCGTTCGGGGAGCTACATATTTTGCAACCCGCCCAATGCCACAGCCGTAATCAACCACTACACTACTTTTATCATAGAAATAAAAAAGTCGTTGGGCTTCTGCGTAACCTTCCTTGTCGAAATCAGCAAAATTATTTCTCGGTAGTATATAATCTCGCCAATTTTCAAGATTTGAAATTTTCGACCAAAATTCTTTTGGATTCTTTACTGACATATCATTATCTATTTGTTATCCTAACAAGAATATTTAAGCAATCTTTTAAATCTATAAATTTAACTTTCATATTTTCGAATAATTGAGTAAAATCAAATCTAGTAAAATTCCGAACGTGATAAGGATCTTCTTCATAATCATAGTCAGGAACTGATATTAATAATTGACCGTCTTTTTTCATTACTCTTTTACATTCGTAAATTCCTTTCATCAAATTAGGAATATGTTCTAAAACTTCAGTTACCATAATAGTATCGAAACTTTCATTGGGAAATGGAATTTTCTCTATTCTTCCTACTTTAAATTCAACATCGGGCTGCCTTTTTTTCGCTTCTATAATATAATCTTTTGATATGTCTATCCCAACCAATCTTTTTACTTCTGGATTTTTTCTTGCATGTAATAAATATCCGCCTTTTTGAGTGCCCACATCTAAGACATCTCCCCTACAAAGCGCAACCGTTTTGCGCATTCTTTCTCTTATGTTCCATTTGACATTAGTATCAGGTAAACTTGGATCGAATAATCGTTCTTGAGCTTTTGGCAAAGCATTATGTAAGTTATCATAAAGAGCAATATATTTCTCTTCATTTGTTATAAAGCTTGCTTTTCTTTCTCCCTTTATTTTATTCACAATAAATCGCGCGCGATCATAATAACTATGAACTAAATGTGTTTTTTTTCTTCCGTTTTCAGTAATACGAATTCTTTCTTTTTCGTTTTTTAAGTAATGTTTTATTTTCTTAATCATGTCTTCATTATTATTATAAGTCACGATTTCTTTTCCTGGTTCAAATAATTCATCAATAAATGGAACTTTTCTAGTTATTAATAAACATCCGCAAGCGGTAGCTTCAAACATCCTCATCGTAATTTCATTTTGCTGGCTGTCGTTTACGACAATTTTGCACCGATTATAGAATCTAGCTAAATTTTCGAAAAACAAATTGTCCTTCTCTGCCATTACAAAATTAAAATTATTTTCATCTGACGATAGTTTATTCAAAAATTCTTTTCTTACTGGAGTATCGTACCTCTTTCCAACAAATCCGACATTGACATCTCTTACGATCCCGTCATAAAGCTTAAAAACATTTGTATCAACTCCCGATGGCAAGTAAAAAGAGTTTCTTCTATCTTTAAACCACTTGTCACATATTTTTTGACTATAAAAAAGAAAATCAGCTTTTGAATCAAGAGCTCTCCTTAGTGTTACTCTATTCTCTTGATTTATCTTTTTTAATGAATAAGGGTCAACTTCTCCGATATCATTCGCATAACAAATACTCACTCCTGTTTCGCTGGGTTCATATCCTAAATTAATTAAATTTCTTTCCAATTGTTTAGTAATACCATACCAAGTTATTGAGCTATCAATAAATTTAAACTTTTCAAAATTTTTATTAACCATATTTTTCTCTAATTCTTTATAGTTTTCACGCTTACTGAAGTATTTTCTGCCATACTTTGCATGAAAATAAAAATTTTTTGCAAATTCCTTTATTCTTTTATTTTTCAGGATATTAAAACTTTTATGAAATAATTCCTGAATACTTCTGACTTTTAATTTATTCATTTTTAAGAAATTTTTTTAATCATTTTATGCTTATAAGTGTTTCCATTCGTGCTCAGCATAAAAAATTCCATTTCTTCGATTTTCTGGCACAACCTGAAAATAATATTCTTCTTCTCTGCTGTCATAATAATCTAGCATTCTTTTTTCAATTGGATCTCCAATAAATAAGTTGGATGCTAGATAAAAATCGCCTCTATTCAAACTAATTTCAGGAAAAACAATCTGAATAACATTTTTCCCTTCTTTCCACGAATGATTATACTCATCAAAGTATGTATTATTTGCACAAACAAGTAAATTTTTATTTTTTTCTATTATTGCTAACCCGACATGCAACCTTTCGTTGAAATTTTTAATTTGCAATTCTATTTGGGCTATAACCTTATCCCCTCTTTTAAAAACATTATTCTCAAGTTCATCTTTATTTAGTAATTTTATTGATAAAATTCTATCACTTTTTATTTCCTTTTCTACTTTTTTTTCTTTTTTATTTTTTTCCTTTTTTTCATTTTCCTTTTTACCTTCTGCATCTTCTGTATCTGCCATCAAATTCCGATAGTAGTCCATAATAACATTCTCTGGTTTTCCAATATCTATAATTTTTCCATTATCTAACAAAATTACTTTATCGCAGAACTCTCCAATAGTTTCCATACTGTGAGAAACTAAAAAAATTGTTTTCCCTTCTTTTTTAAATTGTCTAAATATATCAAGGCATTTTTTTTGAAAATTAAAATCTCCAACTGCCAGCGCTTCGTCCATTAAAAGAATATCTCGATTGGCATGAATCGCAACGGAAAAAGCAAGGCGTACTTGCATTCCGGAGGAATAGTTTCTAAGCTTCTGGTCAATAAATCTCTCCAGTTCTGAAAAAGCTACAATTTCATCAAATTTTTTTTCAATCTGCCGACGGGAAAGTCCTAAAACAGTGGCATTGAGATAAATGTTATCGCGGCCGGAGAGTTCCGGGTTAAAACCGATTCCCAATTCCAGAAAGGGCGAGATTCTGCCATTGATTTCAACTTTTCCGTTGTCCGACTGGTAAATGCCGGCTAAAATTTTTAAAAGCGTGGATTTGCCCGATCCATTGCGGCCGATAATCCCGAAAAATTCCCCTTTCTTAACTTCAAATGAAACATTATCCAGCGCCTTGAATTCCTCATAGGTCTTTTTATTGAACATATTAACAAAAGCTCCCCGCATGGTGTTGATTTTTTCATGAGGAATCCTAAAGGTCTTAGAGACGTTTTCTACCTTTATAGCAATTTCATTCATTTGTTATATGTTACATGTTTCATGTTATATGACCTATATTTCTTCCGCAATTCCTGGCACCGTTTTTTTATACACAAAAATTCCCGAAGCAAAAAACAGTAAAGTCGCTAGAATAAAAATGCCGGTCTGCCACAATTCCGGAAAGTGGTTATCAATAAGCGCTTCTTTAGTAAAATGGATGATAAACGCTATGGGGCTTATGAGAATAATCTGCTGGACGTATTCCGGAAGCCGCTGGAGGGGATAGATTATTGGCGTGGCGTAAAAAAGTATCATAGTGAGAACTCCCCAGATCATCAGAAGATCCCGGAATTTCACGTAAAGAGGCGCGGTAAAAAAAGAAAAGGCGAGAATTATGACATAAGTAAGGATGGAAAAAAACAGAAACAGAAGAATTGCCTCAAAACTTGGCGTGAATTGCTTCCAGATGAAAAATAACACGATAACGATAAGATTCATAATGAATATCATAGCCGAGTTGATAGTGGAAGCCGCAATTATCGTCCAGCGGGGAACATAAATTTTAGTGACTAGCGACGACTTGGAAATCAAAGAGGCCATTCCCGCTTTGGTTCCTTCCGAGAAAAAATTAAAAAGGATTATGGCCACCAGAAGCTGGAGGGCATAATGCTTGATTCCGGAGCCGCGGGCGAAGATGGAAGAAAAAACAAAATTAAGAATGGTAAACACCAAAAGTGGATTCAAAATCGCCCACACATAGCCCAGAACCGAACCCTGATAGCGAAGCTTGAAATCGGTCTTGGCTAAAGCCCAAATTAGTTCTTTATAATTCTCATGGTGTGTCATACTTCTGTAATTATAGCAACTTCTTGGCGAAATTAAAACATCAAAATTACCCTGATCAAAGCCATTATTTTTCTTGATACAATACCGCAAAAATATGGCTTACTTAAGGCCCAATTCCGGATATAACAATGAAAGAAAATTCAATCTAGATTGTAGTACTAAATGTAAAGACCACCTTTGGGGAGAAAGTAAAAAGTGAAATTTGCGTTTTGTTGGTTGTTCTTCGAAAAGGGGGAGACAATCAGCGGGTGCAGATGGACACTAGAGAGAGTGGATATAAGAGAACATTGATGAGGTGGTCTTTTAAATGGGTTTATGACCGGAGTTCAGCTCCGTTTTTTTGTTGCCTTGCTACATGTTCCATGCTTCATGCTACATGATAGTATTCCTTATACCAATCCACAAACTTCTCAATTCCCTCCTCTATCCTCGTTTTCGGCTTCCAGCCGAGTTTGCGGAGTTTTTTGACATCCGCCACTGTCATCGGAACATCTCCGGGCTGGATGGGCAAAAATCTCTTTTTGGCTTTTTTCCCCACGGCTTTTTCAATTACCTCAATAAAACGGGTTAGTTTTTCCGGCTTGTCCGCTCCGATATTGACGATTTCGTAGCGAAAATTTTTGTCTAGCACCTTGATAGTCCCGTCAACAATATCATCAATATAAGTGAAGTCGCGCATCATTTTGCCGTAATTGTAAACGTCAATTGTCTTTCCTTCCAGTATATTTTTCGTAAACTTAAAATAGGCCATATCCGGCCGTCCCCAGGGTCCATAAACGGTAAAAAAGCGAAGGCAGGTGATCCTAAGCCCGTATAAATGGCTGTAAACGTGCGCCAGGAGTTCGCCGGCTTTTTTGGTGGCAGCATAGGAAGAAACGGGATTGTCCACTCTGTCGTCTTCCAAGAAAGGAACTTTTTTATTTCCGCCGTAGACCGAAGAAGAGGAAGCGAAAACAAAATTTTTAATTTTGTGCTTTACCGCCAGTTCCAGCAGATTAACCGTTCCCTTAATGTTTACTTCTTCGTAAAGAAGGGGTTTGAGAATTGAATAGCGCACTCCCGCCATCGCGGCCAGATGGACCACTTTGTCGGGTCTTTCTTTTCTAAATACTTTCTCCAAAAAACCATAGTCCCGAATATCGCCTTTATAAAGATTGAATTTTTTCCCGGAAAGCAAGTTTTTTACCCGGTCGTGCTTAAGAGAAGGATCGTAATAATCATTAAAATTGTCGACTATCGCAACTTTGTCTCCTCTTTCAATTAGCTTTTTGGCCAGATGGCAACCGATAAATCCAGCTCCTCCGGTGATTAAAATTTTTGCCATTTTTGTCTTCGAGGAACGAGAAGCTACAAAAATGAGCATCCCGTACCAATTCTATTGGTTAAAATTTGCATTTTCACTAGCTAAGCCGCAGGCGATTCCGTGAGTATAAACTTAATAGTACTGAAATTTATATTCGGAATTTGGTGCGGGACATAATTATTTGTCTAAAGCTATTTTTATCAGTGAGGCCTTAAATTTATTAAACCACTTATTTATCTCTTTATTTCTTACCTGTTTTATTTTTTTAATTAACCTTCTTCTTTCAATCAGTTTTGGAAGATTTCTGCCAACGTCCCGCCAGCTTTTGAGCAACAATTTTATTATTCCCTCTCTTTCTCTTGTTTTTCGAAATTCATAAATCTGGCCTTTTTGGATGAATATACCAAAAAAGGAAAAAATATAGTGGACAAAAAGAAATAAAAAGGCCTTAATTAAGATCCAAAAAGGCAAATTTTTTACGATGTTATAATATTGATTTCTAACTATAAAGAAGGCCTTAAACGACGAGTAGCTTTTTCCTGTCGCGCTGTGGGCATGAAAGACCTTCGCCTCCGGGCAATAGTAGGATTTGAAGCCGGCCAGACGAAGCCGCCAGGCCAAATCTACGTCCTCCTGGTAGGAAAAATAGCTCTCGTCGAAAAATTCATTTTCGCTCAATTTGACTTTTTCTAGAGCATGGCGCGCAAAGAGACCGGCGCTGGCGCTTGAGCCGAAAATTTCTTCTTCTTTTTCATATTGGCCGATATCTTTCTCTTTTTGCCCCCGGTTTATGGCACTGGTGTCAAAATAAATTTCAATTCCGGTGCTATCAATCATTTGGGGGTTGAAAAAATTCATCACTTTCGGCTGGATCGATCCGGCATCCGGGTGCCGCACGGCGCATTCGATCATTTTCTCAATGTAGCCAGGATCGACTCTGGTATCGTTGTTTAAAGTTACAATATAGTCAACACTCGTGTCTTCAAAGGCCTTGTTAATCCCGATATTGTTCGCCTTGGCAAATCCCTGGTTTTCCGGCAAACTGATAATTTCAATTTCGGGAAAATTACTTTTAACAAATGATACCGAATCATCCGAAGAGCCATTGTCTACCAGAATAATTTTGAAATTTTTATAGGTCTGATGGCGAAGCGAGAAAAGACAATCGTTCAAATATTCTTTTCCGTTCCAGTTGGCGATAATTACCGCCGCTTTTCCATCCGGCTTGTTTTCTTCTTTTCGGGCAATAGCGATAATCGTCTTGGTGAGATGGCTCTGGCTAGTCTGTTTTTTTCCTGCCACGATTATCATTCTGCCGGTTCCCAGCGGAGATAAAAAAATTCCGGTGATTTGTGCAAAAAAGAGTTTCATAATGTATGGGAACATATTAAAAGTTTTGGCTCCTAAAATAAGAAAAGAATTGCTCCCGTGTTTTGAATAATATTGTAAACCCCTGATGATATCCGATGGAACTACTTCGTTCAGTATCTTGATATTTTCGAAGCCAACCCGGAAGAGCAGCTTTTTTACACCCCTTTTTGTAAAATGAACTCTGTGCCTGGGCAGGTCAAAACCACTGCAGAATTTTCCGAAAAATCTTGCTTCCCATGAATCGAAACGGGGAATTTTAATAAACAATAAACCTGAATCATCCAAACCGTTTTGAAAAATATCGGTGAGACATTTATTAAAATCATTAATATGTTCCAATACATGACGGCCAACGATGATATTATACTTCTTATTATATTTTATGCCGGATGCAAAGCCATTCTGTAAATCAATATTAAAATTATTTTTTGCAAATTCTATCCCGCTTTTGCCCGGTTCTATTCCCTCAACAATGAATCCAATTTTTTTTGCTTCATTTAAAAATTCACCCCTGCCCGATCCGATCTCGAACAATGTAGAATTATTGTATGATGTATTTTTCAAAATAATTTTTAAATCACCCCGGTATTTTTTTGTCTGAAGAAATGCTGCAAATGATTTTTTGGGTTTGTAAGCTTCATATTCGTCAGGATAGTAAGATGACAGTTCTTCATCGGAAAGGAACGGAGTAGAAATACCGATTTCACAGTCATTACAGTAAGCTATGCCGAAAGAGGGAGAATTTCCGTCAAGAATAAAATAATCTTTCCCGTCTTCGAACAGAATTTTACATTCATTTCTGCATATGGGGCATTTCATAATTTCTGATTTATAAAATTTGATATACCTCATTAATCCTTCTCCCTACTACATCCCACGATAAATTCTGCACAGTGCGTGCCATTGCTTTTTTAAAAAAATAGAGCAGCTGACCGATGCTGCAGCCCAGATCCACAATTTTAGCACTTTTGGAAAGAGGAAGAAATTTCTCAAGATTTTTTCTGTAATAGCGGAAAAAGATCTCATAGCTTTCCTCTAAGTTTTCGACATCGTGAATCCGGCCGAAATAACTGCTGACATAAGGATCGAAAATTTTGCTCTTGTCTAGCATATTTTTTAATATACTTTATCCTGCTTATTTTTTGACGCTATCACATAAAATCCGGTTTGCAGAAAAATGGGAATGCGACTCCAGGGAATAAATTTCACAATGTATTTTATAAATCCGGGAAGTATTTTCAGCTTATAATCACTTAGCGGAATAATTTTAATAAATTTTATTTCATCAAATCCTTCTTTTACCAGCTTGTTTTTCAATGACCATGAAAATTGCAATGAGGGGTGGTATTTTTTCCAGCCGAATCCCTTGTAGCGTATTGTTTCTATAATGCCGTTTGATAGTATATTTGGCGTTTGAAATAAATAATGTCCTCCTGGTTTCAAAATTCTATTAATTTCTTTAAGATGTTTTCTGATGTCTGGCAAATGTTCCAGCACATCAAATGAAAGACAGGCATCAAAATAATTATCATTAAACTTTAATGAATTTGCGTCCATTTGTTGAAGCTGCAAACGCGGAAATTTATTTTTGCCATAATTAATGGCCGAATGGGATATATCTGTTCCGATGATATTTCTATAACCATGATTATATAAAAAATTACATAATTTTCCGACACCGCAACCAACCTCGAGAATAAAATGTTCTTTTTTCAATAAATCAGTTTTATCTAAAAAAATTACCGCAAGATCTAAATCCCCAAAATCTTCTCTGCCATTCTGAAACGCGTTTATCCAGTATTCCGTGTAAAATTTTTCATAATCTAAAAGTTCATTTTTCATTCTGTATGAAATAGTTAGATATAGTAATTAATAAAACCTATCATTTTCCAGTGTTTCCGAATAAATATCGGTAGTATTTTTCGTTGTGGCTATTTTTATTGGTATATCTCGCCAGAGTTTTTTCCTTCGCTTTTTTTCCCATTTCTAGGCGAAAATTCTTATCCAAAATTAATTTTTCCAGTTTTTCAAACCACTCGTCCGCGCTTCTGGCTGTAAAACCGTCAATGCCGTCAGCAATCGCTCCCTCGAAAGTCCTAGTGGCGGCCGCCACGGTGGGCACTCCCAAAATCCCGGCTTCAAAAAATTTGAGTTCCGATCTGGCTTCGCAGAAAGGATTTCCAATTTCCAGCGGCGCAAGATTTATATCCACCGAAGCGATATTTTCAAAATGTTTTTCGCGAGGAGCATAGGACAATCGCTTTACTCTATCTTTAAATTTATTAATTTTTTCATCAGTATCCAGTGGTCCAACTAACAGCAATTCAACTTGAGGATATTTTTCCATTATTCGTTCCAGCGCATCAGTAATTGTGGCGAAATCCTTATCGTGGCTTGCCGTGCCTGAAAAATAGCCGACTCGAATTCGAGGACCGTCCTCGATTGATTCGAGGACGGTCCTCTTAAGTAGGTTTCCAATGACAGTTAAATCTTCATTAGATAATTTATTCGGCACGACAAAGACCCTCTTTCCGTATTCTTTTAATTTATCCGCCAGATAAGACGTAGTGGTGGTGCAGACCTTCACATAGTGATCTTTTAGGATTCCGCTTCCTAGCCCTCCCTCGTACAGCTTTTTTTCTAAGGCATTTATTTTGCGGAAATAATCGGATTGTTCAAAAAACTTAGGATCAAAAAGCAGATCATCCGTCTCAAAAATAATTTCTTTTTTCTGACTTTTGATATTTTCTATTAATTTTCGGATGGCGGAAGTATATAGAATCCTATGAAAAATAAAAATTTTAAATCGGCTGGCGTACCGGGGCAGAAAAGGATTGTCCTGAATGGTGACGGAACAGCGAAAATCGTGAAGGCCGAGTTCCTCAGCCACGTGCCAAGTTCGATAGCGGGCGCTGTCCCCCACGCCGTTGGTAATAAAAAGAATGTCGCCGGAACCGACTAAATGAAACATAGCCAAAAAAGCTTTAGCCACGCGCTTTCCGCCCTTCAATAATCCTTCTCTTTCAAGCGTTTTCAGCGCCTTCCCAAATTTTATCACCAAAAGCTTCATAAAAAATAAACTTCATTACCATATCACCATACCACAAGCTCTAGCTTTGTTACCATATTAGGTAATAAGGTAGTAAACAATATCTTATGGTTAATTTTAAAGTCGATCCTGCTACTAGTCATGCGGTAAACGCTTAGCTAAGCAATTCCTTTAAAAACCGGTGATGAGGATATCTGTCAAGCAAACTTTCATAGGTATCAGATTTTCTCTTGCTGCGCCTTTCTTTTCTTTTTATTTGTTCGAGAATTTGATGCTTATATCCCTCATTTTCACCGTGAAGCCATTGGTAAACTTTAGCGATTGTTTGAAAACTTACCCTCAACTTTTTGCTAATCTCGTCATAGTTTTTTTCCTCCATCAGCATCTCGGCTACCTGTATTCTCCGAGCCAGCATTAACGACTCACTGGGAGTAAGAAGACCCATAAAAAAATCAACGATTTCTTTTTTTGTTTTAAGGTTGCTAATGATTTCGTACATTTCTCCTATAATCCTGTATTTTTCCTTGCGATCAACTAGATGAGTTTTTACTTTTGCCATAAAAAATGCGAAAAAATCAACTTTTCATTATTTTACCATATTAGGTAATAAGGTAAAGTGATGGCTTTGGTCTTGATTATAACTATGACTGCAATTATAGCCGCAATTATGACTGTAACTATAATTACAATTTGTCATTTTATTTTCGGGCTGTTTAGCAGCCTCGCATAAATTTCTTCTATTTTCTTCGCCGATTTATCCCAGCTGAAATTTTTGGATCTTTCATAGTTGATTTCGCCTTTCGTTTTCATTTCTTCGGGATGGCGAAGAAAATGCAGGATACCATCGGCAATACCTTGAGCGGAAACCTCGGTACTGTAATAAGCCCCTTCTCCTAAATATTCCCGATTGTTAATTTTATCAAAGCAAACCACCGGCAGTCCAGCTGCCATATACTGCAAAATTTTTCCGCTGGCCTGGCAGGCGGAGGAATCCTTGGGATCGACGCCAACATCACTGGCACCGAGCAATTGAGGCAGATCAAAATAATTAAGCGGGCTAACTAGCCGCACACTATTCTCCAGAGTGTGCTTTTTCACATAATGCTCTATTTCTCCTATAGGAAACCCCCCGATGACAAAATAGGCCTTGTCCGTCGCTCTTAAAACTAGCGGAATAGCATCCAGCAAGTATCGGATGCCTTTATTGGCCACCAGCGCGCCGGTGTAAGTGATAATTACTTTATCCGGAGTAAGTTCCAGCTCTTTTTTCAATTCCTCTTTGGCAGGAAGATGGATATAATGCTCTGGATTAACTCCATCCGGCACTGTCTTTACTTTGCCATCTTTGCGCCAGCGGGAAATTTCCCGGCTGTTTTCCCAGGAGCTAGTAATAGCGTAGTCACCCAAATTATCAATAAGCTTTTCCAAAAATTTAAAAACGCCCCTTAGAATCCCGTCGCTCAAATATCCATGAGAGATCATTTCTCTTGTTAAGCTCCCGTGAAAATCGGCCACTAATTTCATTTTTCTCCAAAACAGCAAATTCTTCACAATCCACCCGACCAATACTCCTTCGTGAAGATGTCCGTGGAGAATGTCCGGTCGGCCGGTTCTGGCCAAATTAAACACCTTGCGGATAAGCATCAAATCAAGAATTATCTTCTGCCAGTCGGGACCGGCCTCCAGTTTTTTATACCAAAAAAGAAGGCGCCTGATCCTTCTCACATCAATGGAGGTCTTGATATCTTTTTCAATGTCTTTCCCGATATGATAAGTGGCAATGGTAACCTTATGGCCCAGTTTTTCCAGAGCCAGCGCTTCCTCCAGTATTCGAATATGCGTCCCCCGGTCAGCAAAAAAAGGAGTGGGGGCAATAATCAGTATTCTCATAATTTCGCAAGTTAAAATGCCAGTTAATTCTCGGTGGAAACCTTTATCACTTCCCCTTTCTTCACTTTTCCGGCAATCATTTCTTTGGCTACCAGATCCTCAATCTTGTCTTCCACGTGGCGCTGGAGGGACCTGGCTCCAAAAATAGGATCATAACCGGAGCTTATTACTTTATCCACCACTCCGTCATCAAATTCTATTTCTATATTCTTTTCTTCCTGCAGGCGCCTGGCGAATTTCTTCATTATCATCTGCGCGACACTCCGCAGCACGTTGCCCTCAAGCGGCTGAAAAAAGATGATGTCATCAAAGCGATTAAGAAGCTCCAAGCGAAAGATGCCATTTGCAACCACATAGTCGATAAGCTTTTTCTTGATTTCTTCCGGTTCCCTTCCCTCCTCTATCATATTCTTGATAAGCGGCGCTCCGGCGTTAGAAGTGGCAATGACAATAATGTTGCGGAAACTGATTTTTTCCCCAAAAGCATCCGTTACATATCCTTCATCCAGAATCTGTAAAAATATGTCTAAAACATTCGGATAGGCCTTCTCAACTTCGTCCAAAAGAAGTAAAGAAAACGGATGATCCTTGACGGCGGAAGTAAGTCGGCCGGGCTGATTCAGCTCGCTGGACCCGATTAGCCGGTCAAGGGACGTTGGGCTTTGAAATTCGCTCATATCCAGCCGGATCATTTTTTCTTCACCTCCATAATAAACCTCAGCCAAGGCCTTGGCGGTCTCCGTCTTTCCCACTCCGGTAGGTCCTAGAAACAGAAAGCTTCCAACCGGCCGTTGAGTTCTTCCAATGCCGGTTCTGGCCCTTCGCAAGGCCTCAGCCACCTGGCGAACGGCCTCTTCCTGACCTATTACTCGTCGATGGAGAAACTCTTCAAGATTGAGAAGTTTTCCTCTTTCTTCCTGACGCACTTCCCCGTGGGGCATTCCTGTCTTTAGCTCAAGAAATTTATCAACGGTTTCGGTAGTAATAAAATAAGTTCCCGGATTTTTTTGCCAGAATATCAGCACTTCCATCGCCAGATCAAGAGCCCGTTCCGGCAAAGGAACTTCCCAATGATACCGGCCGGATGATGCAACAATATACTGAATGGCTTTGAGCGTAAATACAACTCTTCTTTCCTCCATTTTTTCAAAATCCTGAAGCAGTATTTCCAGTGTTTCCTGCTCGGTCGGCTCTTTCATTTCCACTACCTCAAGGTATTTCATAAACTGCTCATGTTTTTCAACCAGATTGTGATATTCTTTTTGCGTCGAGGTGGCAATAACCCTAAAGCTTGGCAATGCCAGATACTGACTCATTACCGCTGAGATATCAGGATGAAACATGCTGTCTCCTTTTCCTAAATAATTCTCAATATTTTCAAGAAACAAAATCACGTTTCCCGCATAAGCTGCTTCATGAAACATCGCGTGAAGAACATTATCAACATCTTTTCCCTCGCTCAAAACATTGGAAATAACTCTGCCAATATCAAACAATAAAATTCGGCTGTCGCTGAGCAGGTAATCAATTTGGCCGTGGCGAATAAGTCCGGCAAGATAATGAACTAAATTTTTCTTTCCCGATCCCGAATCCCCTACTAAAAGGGTGCTGCTTTGAACCGGACGCATCAAAACCAACTTGACCACTTCTAATTCTTCCTGCCGGCCGATAAGTTCCCGGCCGCAATACTCCGTCGGATCTACCCGAGAAAGATCAGTCGCATATTCATCGAGGTGGGGAGTATAAGCATAGGCCCAGTGTTTTCCGATTGGTGATATTTTATCCAGATTTTCCTTGAGCCAGAACTTTTTCTTGTTTTCTTTTTTTTGTCTCGCTCCTGCTTCCCAAGCGACAATCATTTCAAAATCCCCGCTGTTTAAATCCAGCGATTTCAGAAAAGAAGCTAGTGACTTAGAATTTTCAAAAATATTCTTATTTATTTCCTTTTTCGCCATCCCGAGGCGGTTAGCGACACGTTCAAGCCACTTTTTCTTGAATAATTCTTTGGCGCTCATTTGGATATAAGGAATCTGAAGCGAGTCGTGATAGAGAAGATAAAAAAGGAGGCCAAAAAGAAACAAGACCAGCGCCTCAAGCTGCGCCATTACGCTTCCTGCTATTGCTTTAGCCAAAACTAATAAAAAAAGGATTGGCCAGGAAAGCCAGATAAAAAGCAGTATTAGTCCTCCGAGAAAAAAACTGACAGTTACAACCAGGCCGGTTGTGACGACTGCCAAACGCATTAAAAAGCCGATGAAGCGCGAAAAAAAGTTGTCAACCAGAATTTCCAGTGATTTTAAAGGTTTCCATCCAAGCCAATAGCGAAAAACTACGTCTCTTTTCCAAGGAGAAAAAAGAGTGGCAGTGAGTTTAGTCATCGAGAAATAGCGCCAAAAAAAAGAAAGAAGATTTTTCCAGATTTCCAGAAATTCACTTATTCCCCTACTCCAATACCAGACAAAAAAATTGTCTTTTTTCATTTTATGTATTTTTCTCTGTTTTTTAGCTCCTTTCTTCCATTTTAGACCAGCCAGCGTTCCTTTGCAAACCGCCCGAATCCGGATATAATGGGAGTCATGGGAAACGAAAACAATGCCTTTGGCGATAATCGGATTTTCATAATTTTTGCTCTTTTTTGGGTCTTTTTGGGATGGCTGGGATTCATCCTGGCGCTCGCCGGTTTCTTTTATATTGGACTGATCATCGCCTATTTTATCTTGGCAATACCAGTTTCAGTTTACTATTTTGTTAAAAAACCGGGGTTTCGGATGCCTAAAGAAATTGTCGGCGTTTCTCTTTTCATTTTTATGGCAGTGACTATTTTTTCTTTTTTCGCTACTCCGACAATTTTTTCCGGCCGCGACCAGGGCGCCATCAGCGAAGCCGCGGTGCGTCTGGCTCAAAATCACCGGCTTGAATTTTCCACTCCCGCCAGCTCCGAGTTTTTTAAAATCTACCCCGCACCAAAATATAAATTCGCAAACTGCATAAATAATTGGAATAAAGATCGCGGTAATAAAAATTTCCTCGAATCGAAAATCGCCTCTATTTGGTGCGGGGCAAGTGCTTCCGGCAAAGCTCTTAATTTTCCGGGATTTTATTACACTCCCAATGGAAATTTAGTTACCCAGTTCCCCTTTCCCTATATATCCTGGCTGGCAATCTTTTATTCGCTTTTCGGCCTTATCGGGTTAATAGTTGCAAATGCAGTCCTGCTTTTTCTTTTTTTATTATCCTTTTATATTCTTGCTCGTTTATTTTCCGATAAATCGCCTTCTCTGCTTCTTCTGCTTTTGACATTTACTTCCTTTTCTTTTTCCTGGTTTTTTAAATTTACACTCTCCGAAAATATGGCGCTGGCAATTCTTTGGATTTCAATTTTTGCTCTGCTGAATTTTTTGAGAAAACAAGACAATCTGAATTACTTTTTTTATATCTCCTCGGCGTTTCTTTTAGTTTTCGTCCGGATAGAGGGAATTTTATTTCTGGCAACCGGACTGGCTGTGATTTTCTTTTTTTCAAAAACCAGAGATTATATCAAGAATGATCTTTTACGAAAAATTATAATTCCCCTGATTATTCTGGCGGGTTTGTTATTTTGGAATTTCACCAAAGATATCTATTTTTATAAAGAAATGGCCAGAGCCCTGCTGACAACTTTTTCCTCTGGTTCATTGGAAACAAAAGCCGGCATAGGGCTAACTGTTTCCTATTTTTTGCAAGTGTTTCTAATTTACGGGTTGTTTTCCTTTTTCATTTTGGGGACCATTGGAATTATTTACTTTTTAAAAAAGAGGGAGTGGGAAATTATGGTACCGCTATTTATTGTTCTTCCCTCTTTCTGGTATTTAATTAATTCCAATATTTCTCCCGATCACCCCTGGATGCTAAGAAGATTTGTTTTTTCTATTTTGCCGGCTTTTATTTTTTATTCAATTTTATTTTTGGCAATCTGGAAAGAAGAAGGCAGAAATAAAAGAAAAAAGTTGCTTTTCGTGTTGGTTATCGTTATTTTACTGCTATTTAATCTCCCGTCTTTTCTCAAATTCGCGACTTTTTCGGAAAATAAAGACCTGCTAAAACAAACTGCGGAGTTGAGCCAAAATTTTTCAGCCCGGGATTTGGTTTTAGTTGATCGGCAAGCCAGCGGCGACAGCTGGGCAATGATAAGCGGACCGCTTAGTTTTCTCCTTGGGAAAAACGCGGTTTATTTTTTCAATCCCTCTGATCTGGAAAAAATTAATCAGGAGAAATTTAACAGAACATATCTCATAGTTCCGGAAGAAAATATCGGATTCTACGAAAACAGCGACTCGGGAAAGAAGCTAAAATTTTTCAGGGACTATAATCTGAAAACGCAAAGATTAACCGTCGAAGAAAACCAAAAGCCGTTGGTTATTCTGCCTGATAAAAAGATTATTGAAGTTAAAGGAAAAATTTTTGAAATAAGCAGGGAATAATATTCATAATTTTTAAATATGTTTGATTTAACCAAAGAGATTGAATTGGAGCCGCGCTGGAAAATTTGGTACCAGCTTTTGCGCTGGCTGATGTATCTGGCTTTTGCCGTGGGAGCTTTATATTTTTCCTATCTTCTTCTTTTTCCCTCTCAATCATTTTCTTTTTTCTTCCGCTCGCCCCAGTCGTCAAAAAACACCATCACCGACCCGAGAAATTCCCAAAATATTCTCCCTGAACAGGGACAAATTAAGGCCGGAGATCAGTTAATCTTCTACATCTCGACCTTTGAAAGTTATTCCCAAGCCGAAACCAACCTTTTCTTAGAAAAGGACTCCCTGCCAATAAAGGGTGGAATTGTAACTGTCAAAAAATCGTTCCGGTCATTTTTTTATCCTTTAAGCAATCCTCTGGGACTAAAGGACGGGGGCTTAATCAAAAACAAAAGCGGCTATTTCATCATTTCTCAAGGAAAGCTAAGAAAGTTTTCTTCTTTAAAAATTGCGAGAGAACTGGGTTATAACTTAAATTCATTTAAGGATGTCCTAGAACAAGAAACCGCTTACAACGAGAAGGGTGATGAAGTTACCAGCTCATTAGAATATCCCGACGACACTATTTTTAAAATTTCCGGCGAATTTTACCAGCTTAAAAACCAACGGCTCCGGAAATTCATCAGCGAAAAGGCCTTTTTTAATCAATATTCTCCCGACAAAGCCATAGAAAAAGATGAAAATTTTCTTAAAAGATACGAGGTAGATGAAAATTATATCGGATTTAGTGACGGAACTCTTTTATCTAATGCTGAATCCGTGTTTATTGCCAGCGGCAATAAAATCTTTCCCATTTTGGATCCTCTGACTTTTGATTCAATGGGCTTTGACTGGAACGACGTGATACCGGCCAGCATGGAGGAAATAGGAATTTATGAAAAGCAAAAAATTTTTTACGTTAACGATCCCCATCCTGACGGAACGATCTTCGCCGGCCAGGATTCGGGAAGATATTACTACATCCAAAACGGGGAAAGGCACGAGCTTATCGGGACGGCTGTTATTGGGTCATACCTAAACAGAAACCCGGTGATTGTCCAGGAAAAAGGGCTGGAAGTAAATCAATGCGATTTGAAAAAAACCGCTTTTTTTTCCGAGGTCTATGGATGCGGGGTCTCAATAAAAAACCTCCAGTCCATTCTTGGAAATACCTACCAGTTCACGCTAAAACTGGATTCGGACGCGAGAGTCAATAATATGAATGTGGTGCTCAAAAAAACAGTAACCTGGCAAAATCTCCGCCTGCAGCTATCTGACATTTATAAAAAACTAATTATGCGTTATGCCGGAAAACAACAGCCAAAAAAATAATTTAGCCGCGCTTGCCTATAAGCTTCTCAACGACGCCTTATTGGTGCTGATTATTTTTTACCTTGCGGTATTGATAGCTGAAAATGTCATTCCGGGAATAATTTCCAGCCATATCGGTCTTACTAAAATTACCCTGCCTATTTTGATTGTCATTGCCGCGATATCGTATCTGGGGAAAAAATACAACTTTACTTTTCGAGAAAACGAGATGAAAAAAAGCAAGTTATTGCTTGCTCTGACTATATTGTTTTTGCTCCTTATCTCTCTTTCTCTTTTCAAATTCAGTATGATCGCGATCGCCGTTATCGTGCCGGCAACATTTTTGATATTTCTTTATTTTTACAAACTTATTTTTTCTTCTGACAGCCAGTAGCGAAACTTCCAGCTACTTCTACGATTTAAGATATTCAAGCGTTTCCCGGGCGCACTTTTCCCAGGAAAATTTTTTGAGTTGTTCAAGTCCTTTGGATATCAAACTGCTTTTTAGGCCTTCGTCCTTCAAGGTCCTTGTAATCGTGTCGGCTAATTCCTTCATGTCGCTTCCGGAAAAATATAATGCCGCGTCGCCGCTCACTTCCGGTAAACTGGAATTCCGGCTGCAGACTACCGGCACCCCGGCGGCAAAGGCCTCCAAAACAGGAATGCCAAAACCCTCGTAAAGAGAAGGGAAAACAAAAAGAGCGGCGTTTTGATAAAGAACAGCCAGCTCCTCAAAGCTTATTCCCCCGGTCAAAATAATGTCCTTCTGGTAAGGACTTTTTTCAATTTTTTCAATTATTCCTTCCCACAGCCACGCTTTCTCGCCGGCCAAAACCAGCTTTAGCTCAGGTTTTTCTTTTTTGATAAAATTAAAGGTCTCAATAAGAGTTTCCAGATTCTTGCGCGGCTGGATGGCGCCGACATACAGTATATAGCTTTTAGCTTGCAGGTGGTAGCTTTTTAGTACCTTTTTAATTTTATCTTCTGATATTTCTTTCTGAAATAATTCACTGTCGAACCCATGGTAAATTACGCGAACCTTTTCTTCCTTAATACCAGGATAAAATTTTAGAATGTCTCTTTTAGTTGACTGGGAGACAGCGATAATTTTATCCGATTTTTTTATGGCCAAATCCGCCAGAAAGTTCAGTTTCAGCAATTCTTTTTTGGGGAAATGATCGGAGAAATATTTAAACGCCAAATCATGAATGGTAACAACTGTTTTTAGGCCTTTTCTTCTTAAAATCGGGATATTATGCATTGGCATCCAGAGAACATCCGGTTTGTCTTTGCAAAGCTCCCGGGCAAAGCGGGTCTGGGTCCAAAAAAAAGGAAAATCCGCTTTTTTAAAGCGGTAATTAGGAAAATTGGGCGGACAAAGTTCGGGGTTAAAATCCCGGCGGTGGTAAATCAAAAATTCATCAGCCGGAGAAATTTTTCCGAGCCACTTGAGAACATTAAGCAGATAGACCCTGGTGCCGTCTATTCTTTTGTGGTCTAAATCCGCCGCTTGAATGGCAATACGCATAAAAAACTTTTACTACAGTTGGGGAGGTAGGATTCGGACCTACGATCACGGATCCAGAGTCCGTTGCCTTACCGCTTGGCTACTCCCCAATGTCTAAATTTTTAAAAATATTTTTTAACTCTTTTCTCCCCTTTCTTGATTTCAAATATTTTTCTCTAATCCTTGCCTCGCGCAAAGTTTTTAATTCCTCCTTATAGATCAATTTTAAGGGTCTTCTATTTTTAGTAGATTTGCACTTTCCAAAACTATGATCATTTAATCTTTTTTCTAAATTGTCTGTTGATCCCAGATATGATTTCTTGTCTTTTTGGCTCAGAAGCAAATAAACTGTTGGACTCATAATAAACCTTGTGCCTTATCCGCCTCGGCAAGGACGCCTCGGACGAGACGGGCCGCTTGCCTGTCCGCCTTTGACGGAGCTACTCCCCAAAATACTAAAACAAGCATTGCTGCTTGTTTTATCGTATCTCAAAATATGCCAAAAATCAACTTTAAGCTCTAGCTTTACCTTACACTTTCAGATATCTTCTAATCGCAATAAAACCACTGACTATTCCCAAAATTATTCCCGACGCGAAAAGGAACAGCGCGATCAGCCCGAAATACTGGAAATAAAGCGATTCCACACTCGCTCCAGCCATAATTTTTTGGATAATGGGATCCGTAAAAGCAACAGTGATAAAAAGCAAAAGAAGCGCGCCGACGGCGGAGAAAAGTCCATATAATATCCCTTCGAAGACATACGGCATCCGCACATACATGTTGGAGGCGCCAACGAGGCGCATAATTTCAAATTCCTGCCGGTGCGAATAAATAGTCAGACGAATGGTATTAAAGGTAATCAGCACAGCGATAATTATAAAAATGGATCCCAGCACGAACCCGACTCTTTCCGCGAGGCGTATCAGATTATTAAGCCGTTCAATAGCCGTCCTGTTTTTTTCATAATTAATCCGGCTTATCTCCTCTCGAAAATTCGACTGCTCAATAGCTTGAGCGATGATTCCGTATTGTTCCGACTGATGCGCCCTGATGACAAGGGCTGCCAGCAAGGGGTTCTCCCCTATTTCCTCCAGCGCCTGGGTAATGGAAGGGTCATTGTTTCCGCTGGCCAAAAATTCTTTGAGCGCTTGATCTTTCGAAACATAATCAATTGATTTAATTTCCCGATAGCCAGTGAGTTTATCTTTGATTTCCAGAATTCTTTCTTCTTTTACCTCTGGATTAAAATAAATACTGACGTTTATCTTGTCCTCAACGCTTTTCAAAATGGAGTCGGTGGAAATCCCGACTAGAATAGTAATGCTCAAAATATAAAGGGAGATGGTCAGGATGCTGACTGTCGCAAAACTCAGCCAGCCGTTGCGGTAAAAATTTTTCAGCCCTTCTTTAAACGTTCTCCAGAGTTTTAATAGCTTTGTGCGTTTCATATTGCGTATTTTCCTTTTTTATGATCTCTGATAATTCTTCCTCTGTCCATGGCCACTACTCGCCGGTTAATTTTATCCACGATGTCCTTGTTGTGAGTGGCCAGAAGCACGGTAGTGCCCAAGCTGTTTATCTTGAGAAGCAGCTGAATGACATCCCAGGAGGAAATCGGATCCAAATTTCCCGTCGGTTCATCGGCAATAATGACCAGTGGCCGGTGAACCAGGGCGCGGGCAATTGAGTTTTTTTGCTGTTCCCCGCCAGAGAGCTGCCAGGGATATTTTTCCATTTTGTCGCCCAATCCCACGATATCCAGAATGCTGGGAACTTTTTCCGCAATTTCTTCGGCTGGTTCCCCAGCTACCTCAAGCGCGTAGGCGACATTTTCAAATACGGTTCGCTGAGGAAGAAGTTTAAAGTCCTGAAAAATCGTTCCGATGTTGCGGCGATAATAAGGAAGATGCCTTTTCTTGATGGTATCCAGTGGCCGGTCATTGAAATAAACCTGCCCTGAAGTCGGCTGCTCTTCGGCATAAATTAGTTTTAGCAGGGTGGATTTTCCCGCTCCGCTTTGTCCGACAATGGAAACGAATTCTCCCTGTCCAATTTTAAGGTTAATACCCTCCAGGGCGATAAAATCGCCGGGAAATATCTTTGAAACGTTTTCAAATTTAATCATACTGATATTATTTTATCACCAATGTTCTCTTGCCGCAAACCGAAGATACGCTTCAGTAAACTCATTTAATTCCCCGTCCAGCACTTTTTCCGGATTAGCGGTCTCATACTTTGTCCGATGGTCTTTTACTAATTTATACGGATGGAGCACATAGGAGCGAATTTGATTTCCCCACTCGGCGCTTTTGAACTCTCCCCTTAATTTATGCTTTTCTTTTTCTTGGTCTTCAAGATATTTTTGGTGAAGTTTGGCGGTAAGCACTTTCATTGCCTGTTCTTTATTCTGCGTCTGGGAGCGCTCGTTTTGCATGCTTACGACAATGCCGGTGGGAAAATGGGTAATGCGCACGGCGCTGTCGGTTTTATTTACGCTTTGGCCGCCGGCGCCCGAAGATCGGTAAGTGTCTATTTTAAGATCTTTATTGCTTATTGCCACTTCTTTTATTTCCCCGATTACCGGCAAAACCTCTACTAATGCAAAAGATGTCTGGCGAAGATTATCAGCGTTAAATGGGGAAAGCCGGACCAGCCGGTGGACGCCGGCCTCGCTTTTCAGGTTTCCATAAGCGTAGGGACCTTCGATTTCTGCTGTTGCGCTTTTTATCCCCGCCTCCCCTCCCCGTGATTCATCAAGAATTTTTGCTTTAAAATTATTTTTCTCCACCCAGCGGAGATACATCCGAAGAAGCATTTCCGCCCAGTCCTGGGCGTCTACTCCTCCGGCGCCGGCGTGAATGGACAGAATCACATCGTTTCTGTCATAGGATCCTCCTAAAAGTGCCTGGAATTCAAGCTTATTTATTTTCTTTTCTAAATCCGAAACCTGCTTTTCTAATTCATCACGGTCTTTTTCTGAAGCCGCGATACTCAAAAGTTCCTCAAGTTCTTTCAACTGATTTTCCAGTTTTTCCAGTCCTCCAACTTCATCCCTGAGTAATTCTAGCTCTTTTAATATCTTCGCGGCTTTTTCCCGATCATTCCAAAAATCCTTATCCGCGCCAATTTTCTCTAAGTCCGCGATTTTCCGCGTCTTTCCGGAAACATCAAAGACAGTCCCGCAAAAGCGGGAGTTTATTCTTGAGTATTTGAAGTTTTTCTTGGAGCTCTCTCATAAGCCAAATAATAACAAGAAGGTTCTATTTAATCAAGTAAGAGAAGTGCAAACATTAATCCGATTCCTAAGATGAAAGTGATTAATTGCCAAAATGATTTTTTCGGTTCCGTATCTTTGTGAAGCTCCGGAATCAAATCAGTGCTGGCAATATAAATAAATCCTCCGGCGGCGAAAGGAACAAGAAAATTAACCAAAAAACCGACTTGCCCACTTATGGCCAGTACTAACAATGCTCCGGCTACTGCCGCCAGAGCAGTAAGAAAATTAAATGCCAAGGCCTTTAATCGTGAAAATCCTCCGTAGACCAGCGAACCAAAGTCCCCCACTTCTTGGGGAATTTCATGAAAAACTACCGCCAGTGTGGTAGCAATACCGACGGGGATACTAACCAGAAAACTCGCTGCAATTATCAAGCCATCAATGAAATTATGCAATGTGTCTCCAGCCAAAATAATATAAGAAAACGGGTGGGGATGTTCGGCAGAAGCAACCACGTGGCAATGCCTCCAGTGAATGAACTTTTCTAATATAAAAAATATAATAATACCGGATAAAATATAAAGAGAAACGTGCAAAGGAGCCGTATTTCCGTAGGCCTCCGGAATAAGATGGATAAAAGCGTCACCGAGCAGCGTGCCGGCGGAAAAACTCACGAGATAAATTAAGACCCGAGCTAATTTTTTCTGATCAAGAGAAAAAGTAAAAATTCCGACGAGCGAAATTAAGCTGATAATTATGACTGACGATAAGGTGTAAAGCCAAACCATGAATCAGGTTGTAGCTTGTTAGCTTGTAGCTTATTAGATACTTATAAAAGCTGTTAGGAATCTAAGATGCTAAAAAGCTAAATCCTAAAAGCTATTTTAAATAATTCTTAATCAACTCGATATGATCTTCTTCCGCTTGTGAAAGCGCGGTGAACAAAATTTTTATGTTTTGCTCCTCCGCTTCTTGCATAAACTGCTTATACAAATTAGCTGCGTTTTCTTCTAGGACTATCGTCTTTTTGAAATTCTCAATATCTTCGTCATCGCAGGATTCTTCGCCAATCACCGGCCGTTCGGTCTGAAGCAACTTCGTTACTATTACCGCGTGCTCCATTTCTACTTTAGCCAAGCGCTTATACATTGCTTTTATTTCGTAGGATTTGGCTTTCCCAGCCATGCAGGTATAAATAGCAACAGCTCTTATTTCAAGATCATAAGTTGCTTTAAGATTCTTAATAGACTGCTCGCTTAAATCAATTTTTTCATTGACTATCGGCTTAGCTTCGCTACCAGGTTTGATAAAATTTTCTCTCGCTCCGCAAAAAGGGCAATTTTTTGGCTTCTCTAAGCCAATATACGCATCACCGCATATTTCACAGATGAATGTTTTCATAAGCTCCTACAAATTACAAATTATTTAAGCGTGATAATTTTTACTACAGTATACTGAAATACTGTAGTAAATTACTTTTAATTAAAGTGCATTGCCCCGCCAGATCTTTGAGCCCACGGTCAGGATTGAACTGACGACCTATGCGTTACGAATGCATCGCTCTACCAACTGAGCTACGTGGGCAGTTTAATCATTATAACGCTATTTTTTACTTTTATCAAGAAGTTCCTTCCATCTCTCATCCACCATTCCCTGAATCTTTTCAATGACCTTCTTATTTTCCGGCTTAAATAAATGCTTGAATCTTCCCTGGGTTTTCAAAAATTCTTCCACCGGTTTCGGACTTTTAGGTAAGTAATTAATTACGTATCTCCTTTTTTCTATTTCATAAAGCGGCCAGAAATTGGTTTCTGTTGCCAGCCGGCCGACATTCACGTATTGCGAAGTGGGAAATTTCCACAAATTAGTGCAGGGCTGAAGGACCAATAAAAATGCCGGTCCTTCTGTCGCTAAGGCCTTTTTAGCTTTTTGCTCTAAATCTTCAAGATAAGCCACATTGGCTTGGGCCGCGTATTTCACGTGATGGGCATCCACAATTTGCATGATATCTTTCCGGGTGAGTTCATTTCCGATATCATGCACTCCAAACGGCGTGGTTTCTGTTGAAGCGCCGTATGGCGAGGCGCTTGATCGCTGGCCACCGGTGTTCATATAGCCCTGATTGTCATAGCAAACATAAAGGAAATTATGACCTCGCTCCAGCGCGCCGGAAAGTGATTGCAGGCCAATATCGTATGTTCCACCATCGCCGGCAAAGACGACAATTTTAGCTTGTCTCTTTACCTTTCCTTTTTTTAGTAGCACCTTCTGGGCAGATTCTATTCCTGATGCAGTCACTGCCGCGTTTTCAAAGGCGTTGTGGATATAAGGTACTCTCCAGGCAGTATATGGATAAAGCGTTGTAGTTACCTCACCACACCCGGTAGCATTGGCTACAATTACCGGCTTATCGGTTGCCCCAAGAACCGTTCTGAAAATCGCCGGAATTCCGCATCCGGCGCAAGTGCTGTGCCCGGGAGCCAATTTTTCAGTTAGTTTTTTGTTCATGAGATTCTCTACGAATTACGAATTGTGTACGAATATACGAATATCGCTTAATTTTTATTTCCTATATATCTAATTTCACCGGCTTTATCTCCATCAGCTAAATCTTCAAAAACTTCTTCAATATCTTTTTGAAAAATTTCCCGGCCGCCAAGACCGTAAACGTAGGATTGTATAAAGTATTTTGTATCATGTATAAAGTATGATTTATTTTTATTTATACTTGATACTTGATACATGCTATTTAATACTTCTTGATAAATTGGCGGGTGAGTTCCCGGCGAAAGCGCGCGGTCTAAAACAGCAATACCCTTGGCGTTTTTGATAACCCTGGCAATCTCTTTATAAGGAAACGGGCGAAAGAGCTTGATTTTCACCAATCCCGCTTTTATCCCTTGAGAGCGAAGATTGTCTGCTGCCACTTTTATCGTCCCGGCAGTCGAGCCCGCCGCGACAATAACATAATCCGCAGTTGCGACCCGATAACTTTCCAATAAATCATAATGCCTTCCGGAAATACGCTTAAATTCAGCGGCAATCTTTTGATATTCTCCAAAAACGTTTTGCATCGCTTCTTCCTGGCCTTTTTTGAATTCAAAATAAGAATTGGGAAGTGCCACCGGTCCGAAAGTCACCGGATCGGAAATATTCAAAAGATATTTTTCCGGCTGGTATTCCCCGACAAATTTTTTTACGATATTGTCCGGCAGAATCTCCAAATTTTCCACGCTATGCGATGTAATAAACCCATCCATTACAACCATTACGGGAAGTTTCATAATTTCTGCCAGTTTCATGCCGATCAGGGTATTATCATACGCTTCCTGGACATTCTCCGAAAAAATTTGAATCCAGCCGGCGTCGCGCGCTCCCATAACATCACTGTGGTCGCAGTGGATATTAATCGGAGCGGAGAGAGCTCGGGCGGAAACCAGCATCAGAATCGGAAGGCGAAGGCCGCTGGCGATATAAAGAACTTCATTCATTAGGGCCAATCCCTGGGAACTGGTCGCTGTCACCGTGCGTGCTCCCGCAGCCGACGCACCCACGCAGGCGCTCATCATAGAATGTTCCGATTCCACCGGAATGATTTCTGTGCCTACTAACGCTTCAGCCTGAAATTTAGCAAAGGTCTCAATAATCGGTGTCTGGGGAGTGATCGGATAAACCGGCATCACATCCGGATCAATCTGCCGCAGGGCCTCGGCCGCTGCTGCTCCACCCGTCAACGCTACACGTTTTTTAGTATTATGTATCATGTACTAGTAATTTATTCTTTAATCATTACTATCGCCTTTTGCGGGCATTCTGCTGCACAAACCCCGCATCCTTTGCAAAAATCGTAATCAATTTCCGCCACTTTTTTATTCTTTGCTGCTTGTCGCTTATCGCTTGCCGCTAATTCTATAGCTGCTTCCGGACAATATTTAACACACGTGCCGCAGCCGACGCACTTTTTTTTGTTCACTACTGGCTTCATATACCGCCAATTGCCGGTTCGCGGAGCTTTTTCTATGTTGTGTTTTATGACTGCATCTTGTTCCATGTGTTTCTTTACTAATTACGAATTTATTTACTAAGTATATTCGTACTTGATTAGTAATTCGTAAAGATCAAATCGCGTCATATCCTTCCTGAATCGCTCTTACATTTTTCTCTGTCATTTCTTTCCCGATCTTCTTTTCAAAAATTTTTCTAAACTCGTGAGTTATACTTTCCAGTTTGACTACCTCGGTAATCTGAACAATTTTCCCCAGGACTACCGAATTGGTATTCGGCTGGCCAATGACTGCAAGCGCCAGTCCCGTCGCGTCAATGGGATAAATTCTCCCTTGAAAGTTCTTTACCATTTGCGCTATTTCTTCTCTGTTTCTCTTAGTATTAATTATTAATGACTCGTGGCGGTCCAAATTTTCCGCTACTTTTTCACTTCCTAAAAGAGTTTCATCCAAAACTACCACCGCGTCCGGGTCAATTACCGGCTCGTGAGTCCTGATTGGTTCGGAAGAGACGCGAACATAAGCTCTCGTCGGAGCGCCACTTCTTTCCGGCCCGAAAAAAGGGAAGGCCTGAACATATTTTCCCTCCCTAACTGCTGCTTGAACAATAATTTCAGCAGCGGTTTTGGCTCCTTGTCCCGCTCGCGCAAAAAAGATAATTTCAAAAGTGTCTTTGTTAAACTTCATGATTTCCCTACTAATTACTAATCATATACTAATATACGAATAAATAAATTATAACATAATTGCCTTAAAATTTAAAATATACGCTAAAAATTAGTATATTTGTATGTGATTAGTATTTAGTAGACATAACAAAAGAGGCGGGCACTTTGATTTCCCCGCCTCCTGATAGATATTACTGAAAAATGATCTTGCTTATTTCGCCAGCTGCTCGTCAATTAATTTCTTTATCTCATCATACGCAATCACTCCGTTCATAAACTGATCATTGATGAAAGTTGAGGGAGTTCCTCCAATTCCGAAGCTTCTCGCTTCTTCTTTATCCCGATTCACTTTATCCTGATATTTCTTGCTGTCCAGACACTGATTAAACTGGGAGGAATTTAGGCCGAGTTGAAGCGCGTAGCTCTTGAATTTTTGCGTTCCCTCCAACTTGCCCCAATTACTCTGGTCCTCAAATAATTTATCAACATACGGCAATGACTTACCCTGCTCATTGGCGCATTCGGAAGCAAGGGCCGCGTTTTCCGCCTGCAAGTGGAATTCCAGCGGAAATTGCTTATAGACAAACAATATTTTGTCTCCATAGTCCCTGATTGCCTTGCTTATGGAGTTTAAGTGAAAAGCCCGGCAATAAGGGCACTGAAAATCGGAAAATTCAACAATTTTTACTTTTGCCTCTTTATTTCCGACTTGGATGTCATTCTCAGAAATTGAGGGGATTTCAAGATATTTTCCCGGCTGCAGTCCCAGTTCCGCTGTGCGCAACAGGAACTGGTTATTTTTCTTTTCAAATAGAGCACTGGCTTGCTGGTAAAAATCGGTCTTTTCCACGTCAGACGAAAATATAAAAGCTGGAACGGTTTTGACACCGGTTTTAGCTATCAGATCTTTTCCTTCGGGTGAGTTTAGATCAACTTTTTGAGTCAGAATTGTGGGAACAACCCTACGGAGCCACACCAGCGCCTGGTCCGGCTGGCAATTTTCGCAACTGTCGTCGGTAATCACCTGGATTTTCACAATCGGCTCGGAATAAGCCACCCAGGTTTTCCCGTCCAGAGTAAACACATCTGTTTTATTGAGCACCCGCTGGGAAAATCCATTCCCTTTCAACAGCTGCGCCACATCGACAAAAATACTTCCGATAAACAAGCCGCCCAAAAGAATAGACAAAGCAATCAGATTTTTTATCTTTTTATCTGCTTCTATCATCTCTTTAGCAGGTGCTTCTTCTATTTTTTTATTTTCTTCCATTCTGTAAGTAAAATTTCAACTTAAGCAAAAATTGCCGGAGCGAAATTTATTTAATTATTACAACTTTAATGCGCTGCAAAAAATTATTGTCCGCAGGATCCATTACCCGCCTGACTTGAGTTTGACTGCTGTCCGGCCTCTGCCTCTGCAGCTAAATTCTTCTGAATCTGGCTGATATCATAGGACTGGCGCAGAGAAGAGATTTTATAGTCATAAAAACCGACGGTAATCCTCTTTATGGCTTCCGTTTTTATCACCACTCCAAGCAAAAATCCCAGAATTAAAAAAAGGGCAAGCTCAAAATAGAGATCTTTTTTCTTCTTTGAAAGAGTATTCTTGCTCTCCATAGTGTTAAAGCCAATAATTTTTACCCTCATAGTTTAACATGCCGCCTCAAACAGCGCAATGTTGACATTTTTCTATTTTTGTGATGTTATTGGTGCTGATGAACAAGAGATGCTTAAAAATATAGCCCTACTCTTTCCGCAAAGCTTCCATTGGACTTAACTGCGATGCCTTCTGCGCCGGATAATATCCAAAAAGAATTCCCACCGCCGCGGAAAAACCGGTGGCAATGAGAACCGATTGCAAGGTGACGGCAAGCGCTAGATTGAACCCCAGCCGGGCAAAAATCAAAGACAAAAGCGACAAAAACAAAAACCCGAAAATAATTCCCACGATTCCCCCGGCCAGCGTCACAAAAATCGCTTCCAGCAAAAATTGTTTGAGAATATCTCCTGACCGCGCGCCTACGGCTTTGCGCAGTCCAATTTCAAATGTGCGTTCTACCACCGCCACATACATAACATTCATAATCCCCACTCCCCCAACCACCAGCGAAATGGAGGTGAGCGCCAAAAGCAAAATATTTATTGTGTTAAAAACCGTGCCGATGATATCCTGCACTTCCTTGAGAGATGTGACCGAAAAATCATCCTTGTCCGGATCGGTGATGCCGTGAAGACGGCGCATCGTATCAGTGATGTCCGCCGACGTCGCATCCAAAAGATTTTCATCCTGGACCTTGATTATAATATTGCGCAGATAATCTATGCCCAGTATTTTTTTCTGAAGCGTGCGTACCGGCAGATAAATCAATTCGTCATAATTCACTACGCCGAATGTCCCGCGTTTTTCCAAGACGCCGACAACTTTGTAATTTTTATTGCCGATTTTTATTTCTTTTCCAATCGCCCCGGTATCCCCAAAAAAAGTTTGCTTGATATCGGGACCAACGACCACCACCTGAGCTAGACTGCGATCATCGGCCTCTGTGAAAAAATTTCCTTCCGTCACTTTGACACCGGGATCCGTTTCTAAAACTCCGGCACTGGTTCCAAAAAGTAAAGTGCGCTTTTTCACGCCCTGATAACTGGAAATTTCCTGAGTATAGTTAGCCGTATACAGCGCCTCTACATTGGGAAGTTTTGCGATAGCATCCGCATCCTCTTGTTTTAAAGTTGTAATCTGAATGCCCATCGCTTGTCCTAAAGCATTTTGCGTGGAAGTCTTTCCGGTTGCCGGCACTTTAACTTCAACTTGGATCACATCGTTGCCGAAAGTTCCAATTAGATCAAGAATGAAACTTTTAACTCCTTGCCCGCTGGACATAATCACAATCACCGAAGTAATCCCAATCACAATTCCGAATAGCGTCAAAACCGTCCGGCCGATGTTGGAACGGAGGTTTTTAAATGCTAATTTTACTGATAGGATAATTTCGTGGAACATATTATTCGTATCTCAACGCCTCCATCGGTGAAACTTTTGCCGCTTTTCTGGCCGGATACATGCCAAAAATCAAGCCTATTAAAATTGTTACTGTTGTCGCAATGATGATTGATTGTCCGGTAATTAAAAATTGCCAGACATAGCCCAGACGGTTGATAATCACCGACGCAAAATAAGACACTAGGATTCCCAAAATGATTCCCAAAATTCCTCCAACTAGAGTAATAAAAACAGATTCTACTAAAAATTGCGTGATAATGCTGGAATTGCGCGCGCCTACGGCTTTGCGCAAGCCGATTTCGCGGATTCTTTGATTGACCGCGATGAGCATTATATTCATAACTCCCACTCCCCCGACCAGAAGCGAAATAGCCGCGATTGACGTCAGAAAATATTTCAAAACATCTGTGATGTTAGTCAGTATGGAAAGCGCCTGCGCCGTGGTGCGCACTGAAAAATCGTCATCGGTTGGATCTTTGATATTATGATTGTTCCGCAGCGTGGTTTTAATGTCCGCGACTGTCTGATTCAAATTTTGCGGATTATTAATCTTAGCCCGGATAAAATTAAGATAATCAATTCCCAGGATTAATTTTTGCGCCGTGAAAAGCGGCACAAATATATTCTGGTCGGTGTTGGAGAAACCGGACGATCCTTTTTTCTCTAAAATTCCGACCACCGTAAAATTCAAATCCTTTATGGTTAGCGTTTTGCCGATTGGATCCTCATTGGGGAAAAAATCTCTGACTCTGTCCGCGCCTAAAACCACAACCCGCGCCAGATTAGTTTCTTCTTCGGGCATAAAAAATCTGCCTTCTGCCACTTTAATATTCTCTACATTGATCAGCTGCGGGCTTACGCCCTGGAAAGTCACCGCAAAATTATTGTCCCGATATTCGGCCACAGCCGAACCGGTCACATAGCCGGAAGCATTTACGACATCCGGCACATTGTCCTTGTTTAAGATCGATTTTAGATCACTATATTTTAGCGTGGTGATGATTGTTCCGAAAACGGTGGCTGGCGGGCCTTTTTCTTCCGATCCGCCCGGCAGAATACCGATGAGATTAGAACCGACACCAGACACCTGATCCAGAATCAGCTGTTGCGCGCTGGCTCCTATCGCCATGACAATAATGACCGAGGCCACGCCAATAATAATTCCCAGCACAGTCAAAAAAGAGCGCCACTTCGCCGCCATCAGATTTTTGTATGAGATTTTAATAGGATTCCAGAGCGTCATGCTATTTTAATAATTCGCCGTCTTTTGCCACTCTCTTATTTATCACTGGTTCATTAGAAACAATATTTCCATCTTTGACGCGCAAAATTCTCCTTGCGTGTTCGGCGGTAAATGTTTCATGTGTGACTAGAATTATTGTGTGTCCTTCATTATTAAGCTCCTGGAAAATTTTCATAATTTGCGTTCCAGTTTTGGAATCAAGATTCCCGGTCGGCTCATCGGCAAAAATCACTTCCGGATTCAAAACTAAGGCGCGAGCGATCGCCACTCTTTGTTTTTCACCGCCAGACAATTGGTTGGAAAGATAACCAGCGCGATGCTCCATAGACACGGCCTTAAGAGCCCGTATAACTTTTTCCGCATTACTTTGCTTGGTCGCTTTTTTTCTGTCATAGAGAAGCGGGAGCTCCACATTTTCAAAAACAGAAGTTCTCGGCAATAAATTAAAAGTTTGAAAAACAAAACCGATTTTCTGATTGCGCAAATCAGCTAATTCGTCCTCGGTAAACTTGGAAGTGTTTCGTCCTTCAAACAGATATTCACCATCCGTTGGCCGGTCTAAAAACCCAAGAACCTGCATGAGCGTTGATTTTCCGGAGCCCGATGGCCCCATAATCGCCACGAATTCGCCTTTATTAATGGTGAATGTGACGCCGCAAACGGCCGGAGTCCTCACACCTTCATTATCATAAGTTTTGCAAAGGTTTTGGACAGAAATTAGTGAATTTGACATAAAAAAAATTAACCCGAATTACGAATAATTAACCGAATGTCCCGAATATTTGTCATTCGAATCATTCGAGCAAAAATTCGAGTTATTCGAGTTATCTTATTGCGTCTTGGTAAACGTTACTACCTTCTGCCCTTCCGAGAGGCCCGATTTTACTTCCACCATTCCTTCATCTCCTTCAAGACCGGCCTGGATTTGAATTTTGGTTGTGGTTTTTCCGTCCGGATCCAATACTTCGACAAATTTATTATTTCCTTCCGTCTGCACGGCGCGCATCGGAATCATCAAAACATTGTCCGCTTCAGCCGTGTGAATATCAACATTGGCGCTCATACCAGCTTTGAAGCGCGGATCCAGATTATTAAACTTTAGCTTTATCCGGTAATAAACCACGTCTTGAATTACGGTTGAAGCCGGATCGATTTTGTAAACAGTCGCGTCGAATTTATCCTGCGCCGTTAGCGCGTCTAATGTCACGCTGGTTTTCTGCCCGATTACTAATTTTAAAATATCGGATTCCGGAACATTGGATTCAATAATCAAGTCGTTATTTTTCGCAATTGTAAGCACGGGACTGTTTAAACTTAAAACCACGGTTTCTCCTGGATCGGCAGTTCTTCTGATCACTATTCCGTCAATCGAAGAAATCATATTCACGTCTTTCAACTGGTCTAGAATGGCATTGACAGCGGCTTCGGACGATTTTATATTGGCTCTTTGCGCCTGGCGCTGTTCATGATTATAGGTATCGTCTCTTTTTTTCATATCATCCAGCGTTTCTTTTTGCACTGTCACTTCCTCCTCGGCTTGCTTGAGTTGCGAAAGCAGCGATCCGGTGTCAATCGTCGCTAACTTCTGGCCTTTTTTGACCTGATCGTCCACATCAACATTGATGCTTTTAAGTATGCCTGTAGTTTTGAAAGTCAGATTTATCTGCTCTTCAGGGTTGAGCGTCCCCGTCACAGATACCGTCTGCGCCAGATTTCCCCGCGTTACATCTGCCGTGGTATAAACCGTCACCGGCGCCTTAGGACGCAGAAAAAAATAGCCACCCGCTCCAATTACGAGTAGTATTATTATCCAAATTGTGTACTTCTTGGGTTTGGACATAGAAAATTTCTAATTGCTAACGAAAATAAATATCTGACTATAAAAATTTTTTAATTTTGACATTGGAAACTTTATTGGAAATTGGGAATTACAATAAACTGATCTGCCTCTCCTTTTCATCTAATGCTTCATTCACCAGCTTGTCAGCCACTTTATTTTTTTCCCGGGGAATATGAGAAAAAGTAACTTTGCCAAAATCCAGCATCAAATTCCAGACAGTTAAGAACAACTGCTGAAGTTCCGGCTCTTTTACTTTATACTCATGGTTAAGCTGTTTGGTGACGAATTCGCTATCCAGAAAACACGCCACCTCTACTTTCCTTGCTTTTTCCTTGCTGATAACCTGCTTGATTTTCCGAAGTCCCAAAATCACAGCTTCGTATTCCGCCTCATTATTGGTCTTTTCGCCGATAAAGTGGCCGTATTGCTTATGAAGTGTTTCGATGTAAACTCCTACCGCCGCCGGGCCGGGATTGTCGCGCGATCCCCCGTCGGTGTACATAATTATCTTTTCCATACAATAATTCTAGCACTATTTTAAATACTTGAAAAGATCCGGGATTTATGCTATATTCTTGGTAAATTAAAACAAAAGGAGGTACGTTATGGGGAAAAATTCCAATGATTATCCCCCGCCCTATGACAAAGAAAAGGAAGAAACTGCTCTTTTTATGGCCGCTCTCACTCTTATACTAATCATGATTATAATGTTCGCTCTGGGAGCAGTGCTGCAACAACTGGGAATATCCCTGATCAAATTGGTAAAGATGAAATCTTAGAAACAAACTTAAAGGCACAAGAAGAATCTTGTGCCTTAATCTTTTTCCAACTTGAATTACTTAAACCTATTCCGGTTCAGCTTCATTTCCCGTTTCACCTGGCGAACTTGGCACTTGCTTTTGCAACTTTTCCATCTCCTTCTGAAACTCTTCCGCATCTTTCTTCCACTGTTCGGATTGCCCTTGCCACTCTTCAGTACCTTCTTTAAACTGCTCAAGCTTCGGCTGGGCTTTGTCAATTTCCTTCTTCACTTTTTTCACTCCCCACCAACCCAGGGCTCCAATGACAATCAAAGTAATAACGACGATTGCCAAGCATCCTCCCAGAATCCAAAGCCACACCTTGCTTTTTTTGGCAGGCGCGGCCGGCGGCTGTTGGACTGGCGGCTGGGGTTGTGTTTGTTGATCCATATTAATTTATTTATTAACTAGTTAACAGGTTAACGAGTTGATTGGTTTTTTAAGAAATTCGCTAATGCGCTAATTGACAATCTCATAGTACCATAACTATGAATGTTTTTCCACTGTGAAACTGTAAAGTTCATACCCATCAGCAGCAGGATTAATTCCTCCCTTCTGGCAGGCGATAAAAATCTGCTGATCAACTGTATCCACGCCGGGAAGATCAGGAAGCAGCAGCCCGCATCGTCCATCGTCACACTTTACTATAATACCATTTTTTCCTGCATCTAGCGTCTTTATATTCTTCACCGGCGAGGGTTTACTCAAGATACTCACCTCATAGTTTAACCCTGGCAATTCTTCTTTGCCTATGGGATAAAAACGGTTATCTCGGGAGCAGGCTGATATGGCATTATCAATTATTTCTTTGGCGATGTTTTCTTTTGTTGAAAGATAAGTACCGATGCAGCCACGCAGTTCCCTCCCTTTGCGAATAGTTACAAAAACGCCCGCTTGGCGTGAATGGAATTCTTGGGGAAGACCAGTAGGCACTAGTATTACCTTCCCGCTTTTCACATATTCTTCTATTGCCTGCTTGGCAAGCTCAATGTATTTATTCACAAACAATTAGCTCCATTAGCCCTTTATAATTCTCTAACAAGACAATGAGGCCACTAAGTAGCCGACTCCAAACGGCCCTTCGTAATTAAGACAGCAAAAATTGTATTTATCTTTTAAAATACCCAGAAGAATTATAACTGAGCGCAATCCACACTCTCCAGCTTCGTCAATGAAGTTTTTATCGAGATTTAATATTCCAGAAATATCTTTTTTGGCAAGCATTTCCATAAGCTTTTCATCAAATTTCTTTCCCAAGGAAGAATAGCCGGCTGGGGCGCTGGCAGTCAGACGATGAGACAAATCCCCGCTGGCAACAATCGCGATTCTATTTTTTTCCTCCCCGCAAACACTGCCAATGATTTCCCCATAGCGATAATGACTTTTAAAGTTCAAAAGAGAAAAAGAAAGATGAACTATTTTCGGTTTTATATTTTCAGTTAAATAATAAAGTGGCACCAGCGCTCCGTGGTCCAGGAAACTTTCGTGAAAATGGACCGGGATGTTTTCCCGGTTGCCGGCAGCGGCGATTTTTTTCACCAAATTAAGATTGTTTTCAAAATCAAAATCCTGATCCAGGCCAAAATCAATCAAGCTTCCTCTCAACCGCGGCGCGGAGTTAACCACAAACGCCGAAAAATCCGTCGGTGCGTGGGGAGAAATTATTAAAATCGTGTCCGGATTTATCTTTTCCAGATCTTCTCTTAATTTCTCCATTGCTTCAATTGTTTTCGAAACCAACTTTAAATCATCTGGCTTTCCGATGCCGGGAATGATAATCGGAGGATGAGGAGTTATATAAGCAGAGCTTATCATACTAATTGTCACTAATGTTAGAACTATATTCGCGAATATTGTTTTTCAATTCGCGACCATTAGCATTCAAAATATTCCTTCAATCTTCTCTCCGCATTTTGGACATTTTCCGTCTTTGTCATAGCGCGTCACCTCGTAGCCCGTTCTTTCAATCACCAACTCGCCGCACTTTGAGCAATAAGTGCTTTCCAGATTTCTGTCCCAAACATTGCCCGCGTAGACATATTTTAATCCTTCCTTTTTGCCAATGTCATAAGCCCTTTTTATTTTTTCAACTGGCGTATCAGGAAGATTTTGAAGTTTCCAGGAAATGGCTCCGGAAAAAGCGCTCACGTGCCAGGGCACAAATTCGCCCAGTTCTTTTTTTACAAATTGAGCGATTTTGCGAAGCATTTTTTCGTCATCGGAAAGCGTCGGGATAACTAAAGTCGTAACTTCCAGCCATATTTTTTCTTTAGCTAATCTTTTACAATTCTCCAGAACCGGTGCGACTCCGGCTCCGCAATTTGACTGATAAAAATCGTCATCGAATGATTTGATGTCTACATTGATCGCATCAAGATACGGAACGATAACATCAAGCGTGCGGGAAGACATAAAGCCATTGGAAACCCAGATATTTTTGAGTCCAGATTTTCTAGCCAATTTCATCGTGTCCAGGGCGTATTCCAGCCAGATTGTTGGTTCGTTATAGGTATAAGCGACGCTGGTGCATTTGTTTTTAATTGCCTCGTCAATAATTTCTTCCGGAGAGAGAGAATAGCCCCAATTCAGCCGTCCGTACTTTTTTACCTGGCCTTTGTGTCCGAACATTTGAGAAATATCGAAATTCTGGCAATTACCGCAACGAAAATTGCATCCCAGCGTGCCCAGTGAATAAGCGAGAGTCCCGGGCAAAAAGTGAAAGAGGGGCTTCTTTTCCACCGGGTCAACGTGAGCGGCAACAGCTCTCCCGTAAGCCAGAAGAAATAACTCTCCTTTGATGTTCTGGCGAATACCGCAAATTCCAACTTGACCCTCTTTGATCCGGCAAAAATGAGAGCAGGTTTGGCACTGGAGCGTGTCGCCTTCAAGCTTTTCGTAATTTATGCACTTTTTCATACCTATACTATAATACAATCCTTCCTAAATTATCTTCAGCCGGAGAGATTGATAAAATCCAAAAGTTTTCCGTCAACGGAATAAACTTTTAGCGTAATCTTTTCTCCATTTATTTGAACTATCGCATAATGCTTTCCCTGATAATAATATTCAACCACTCCGGCGCGTGGAGCTTCATAGCTTTCCACATCAGTGTTAGCTACCATAATTTGATAGATATTGCCTATTTTTTTGCGGCTGTAAATATGCTCATGGCCGCAGAAAACTGCGGTTACATCATATTTTACAAGTATATCCCAAAGCGCGTCGCGTTCCTTTTCGTACGCATCCAAGCTTTCACCGATATTCGCGGCTACTGGAAAAGCGGGCTCGTGAAAAGACACAAAAATATTTTTTCCCTTGCTGGATTCCAAATCCTTTTCCAGCCAGTCGCGCTGGGTTGAATTAATAATACGCTCCACCGGTTCTTCGCTGTCCAGGACCACGAAGTGAGAATTTTTGAAGTCAAAAGAATAAACTTTTTCACTAAATCCCGCTGGACCGTTAAGGGGAAGATCAAAATAATTTTGCCAGACATTTTCCATTTCCGGAAACGCAACGCGATCATGATTGCCTACCACCTCATATGTCTTTGAAAGAAGTGGACCCATTACCTTTTTCCAACTGCCAAATTCATCTTCGCAATCACTTCTGGTATCACAGCCAGAAATTAAATCTCCAACGGTGAGAACTAAATCCACATTTTTTTCTTTTATTCCCTTAACAGCTTTCTGAAGACCCCCGTCAGGATCATTTTCTTTAAAACTCCTGGTATCACCAATAACTGCGAAGGAAAAGGAATCAGGGCTAGTTTGCAGTTCCGAATCAGCCGGATCATTCTTCGTCTCCTTTTCAGCTTCAGAAGTAACCATATCGGATTCTTTTGCTTCAGGTTCTTCGGGCAAATTATTTGAGGGATTGGAAATCTCAACAGTCCTGTTTCTCCCGATTTGCCACTCGGCAAATAATATCCCACTGCTAACCGCTCCCAGGGCCATAAAGAGAATAGCGAGAGTGATAATTAGATACCTCTTCATATCCTTAATTATAGCAGAAATTTGTGCTATAATGTATTTGTAATTTATAATAGAGACGTATGATAATAAAATTAATCTACACGCTTTTTTTGGCTCTTCTTATCGCCCTTTTTGTGGGGCTGGGCATTGATGCTTTTTATCCGGGACCGGAAGCTCCCCAATATCCGCTGGAACTTGACGCGACAAAGCCCGGCTGTGAGGAAACCGCTGAACAAAAAACCATAAGGGATGATTTTAATAAAGCTCAAAAAGAATTTCAGGAAAAATCCAAGCCCTACAACCGGAATGTTTCAATTATTTCCTTGGCGGCGGCTATTATTATCTTAATTTCCAGCTTGACTCTTCTTGCGAAAATCAAAATGATCGCCGACGGGATACTTTTAGGCGGGGTTTTCACCACCGCTTACAGCATCATCCGGGGTCTGATGAGCGCGGATACAAAATTCCGGTTTCTCATAGTCACTGTTGGTTTGATAATCGCCCTTATCCTGGGCTACATAAAATTCATCCGCTCTAAAGACAATCTTCAGAAAAATTAATTTTACGCAAACGAAAAACACTTCAAAACGCAGAAAACGCCATTTAAGGTGTTTTTTCAAATATTCATCTAGCAATATGTTATAATAATGATAAGAACAAAAACTAATAAAACAAATAGAAAGGCAGGTGAATTATGAAAAAATATATTATTCTGGGAATAGCTTCTTTTGCGGTATTGCTTCTGGCTGGTTGCGGAACGCAAACAAGTAAAACAACTCCGACCGTCAATTTGACTCCGGAGAAAAAAGTGGCTTTAAGCGTGGAAGGAGGAAATTGCACTACGAATACAAACTGCGAAACAGGACTAAAGTGCATAAGCAATAAATGCTCATCCGGAAAGGTCGGCTCGGTTTGTGCAACATACAAAGATTGCAACACTGGTCTTTACTGCGTAAAATCAGTTTGTTCCAATCCCCCGTCATATTCAAAATATTTCAATAAAATTACTATCGCCAAAATGAAAGCGGGAATGCCTCCGAGTCTGAAAAATATCCCTGTCCCAGCCACCGAATTCAATGCAGCTACTGATGCCATAGAAATTGACGTTGAACCCAAAGCTGGCACAACTGGAGAGTTATATTACGAACTTATCGATTCCACCACAGGACAAACCACTATGTCTTCAGCTGGCAATAAAATGAAAGTTGACCCAAGAGGAGGCGGAACTGGATTTGGCATTCCATTCGGAACAGTTGGAGATTTTGAATTGAACATCTATTTCAACAACGAGCTGATTCACACCGTGACAGTTAAAATAAACCCATAAGATGATTTCAAAAAACAAAAACAGCTTCAAAATAAGAGGCTGCTTTTTGTTATCTGATAAGTTTTTTTATTTTATTTTTTCTTCCAATTTCGCTTTCGTCAGCGGTCCGACATAGCCTGTTTGAGAAATGCCATTCTGTTTTTGGAATTCCATAACTGCATTTGTAGTAAGTGGCCCGTAAAATCCAGTGATATATTGTTTATCCAAAAAACTGAGAGAAATAAGAGCTTTCTGAATATTTTTAATTCCTTCAACTGTTTGGGGATTAAAGTCTTCCGCTGACATATTATAGCCAATGTTATTCAGATTTATTTTTTTATCCGCTTTTTCCTTATCAGTATGAGGATTGGTCACGCTGACGGTTCTTTTCCGACTAGCCTGATTATCCAATAACTTATTCATACAGAATTTAGCTACAATTTTCTTGCTGGATTTTTTATCTACCGAAAAAGCTTCGTGGTTACCAATTTTAACTTCAGCATCACCGTCAAAATGCTTGCCTTTGATTTCAAGTTTCAATTTATCTTTACATAATTTGCTGGTTTGGTCTTCATATTTATAAGCTTTCCAGGAGCTTATACTTGCTTTTTCATTTTCATCTTCGTCATCATTTTCTTCTTCTTCAGTTTCGGCAATGCTGGTATATTGGGAAATTGCGAAATAAGAAGCGTGGGAAACATCAAAAGAGCAACTGCCGCCTATAACGGTACAGTCAATTTCCATAGGATCCCAGCCTTCATCGTTATCGCCGTCATTTCTTGAAAATATATTCAAAATTTGGTCGTTATATTCCGCGCCAACATGAAAAGTGATGGTGACATTATGGGAAGAAAAAGTCAAATCGTTATCGGGTATCCCGAAACGAAGTTTTAATATAATTCTTTCATTGTTGGGATCAACGATTTCAGCATACCATTCCGTAAGATCAAATGTTCCGCCTTCTTCAGTTGTTGTAACCACGGTTCCGGACGGAAAAAGAAGCGAGAAATCTCCGTCTTCGGAATCATAGCTGTATTCCTCGCTAAAAGTAACTGACGAAAATTCAAAATCTTCTCCTTCGCTAGTATAATAAAATTCAAAAGGATAATCTTCGTCCACATAAATATAAGCGAAAGTGGAATCTTCTCCTTCTTCGGTAGCCGTAATTTCGGCCGTGTAATAATATCCTGGATCCAACGCACTAGCAAATGTTATGCTCCAATCTCCATTATTCACTGAATCTAAAGAATATTCAATTCCGTCAATTCCGTTAATTGTCACGGAAATTTCAGCGCTGCTGATAACGCCGCTGATCGTTCCTTTGATAAGAGGCGTCGGATCATTGGTTACCATATGATAAGCCGAAACCGAAGGAGCGGCTTTTGCCTTATCCGCAGAAAAAACCAAAAAACAGGACAAGAGGAATAATAAAATAAAAAGGCTGCTTATTTTTTTCATTTTTCTCGCCCCCTTTTTTTTATTTTACACAATTATTTTACCATATTTTTCAGAGAACGCGCAAATTCTAACCACCAGTGTCATTAATATCAATTGTACGTAAATAATTACTTACCTGAATATATACTCAAGTATATACTTAAATACGTATTTAACACTTTCCTGGACTCACCTTGCGATGTTAGCTCTTGAGGCAAGAAAGCCTGCCCCGCGGGAGCGTAGCGACTTTACGGGGTCAACTTTTAGTTACCCACTCGTTGCCCACTTGGGAAAAATAAAAATGAGCCGTTTTGGGCAAAATTTATTGCTTAGAAATTTTCCAGGTTATAAGTTTGTGAGACAATGCCATAGTAGTTCCAGAAGGTATAATCTTTTCTATTCCATTTAAACTTGTTAAACCTTTCTGACAAACAATCCCTACTAACTTTCCTGAATAATTTACTACCGGACCACCGCTAGCACCGAAAGTGGAAGCGTTGTCTATCCAGTAAGAAGCACCGTCTATACTAACACTTTTATCTAAAAATTTTGCGCTGATTTTTATACCATGTACAGCACCAATCATACCGCTTTTTGCCATAATCAGATTCATCGAAAATTTAAAATGATTTTCGATTTCTTTATGTTTAGCTACAAGTTCAGCATTTCCTTCATAATTTAAACTCTTATTAAAATCTAAGGTAGGATTTATTTCATCAGGAAAACCAGCCATTATTACATCCTCCCCAACATCTGGTATACTTTCTTCCAATTCCATAAATTCGAGACCCTCTAAATTTTCAATTGGTCTTAAGATTGCCAAGTCTATCCCTAACGGCTTCACAACTCCAGAAGTCCCGACATCCAATGACACATCAGAAAAATCAATTGTATAAGGTATTGGTTGGAGGCTCCCATCATTATCAAAGGTATTAACGATAATAAGCGGCTGTTTTAATTGCTTATATTTTTCTATAACATGGTTTGCTGTAAGTATAAAGCCTTCGCTATTGATTAAAATACCTGTTCCTGCACTAATATAATTATCTCCATCCTTTAATAGAATCTTTCTTGTTACGTTTTTTATTTTTTTACAAATTTCAATTTTATTCATATACTTTTTAAAAAAATTAATAACCTTCCCCACTCTATTTCGCTTGCACGAAAGTCAACTTTTAGTTACCCACTCGTTGCCCACTTAGGGAAATAAAAACCCCTGCTTGGGGCGGGTTATTGAATCTTATTTCTTATTTTGTTCCAGAGCTCAAGTTCATCAGAGAGTAATTGCCTAACTACTAAATCCGTAATATTTCCGATAATTGCAAACTCAGTGTGAATTTTAAAATCATCAAGGTTCAACCATTTGTCTTGCGGATATTTTTCAGGAAAAATATGCGCGATTAAGTGTCTATGAGATTGAGTTATCCATTTATAAAAATATCCAAATGCTTTTCCGTCTAGCTCTTTGTATTTAGGATAAGCAATAGCCCAAACTAGCGTATCTTGATCTATTTTTTTTTGAGGCCTTTTAATTTCAGGATATTTTTTTATATACTCATCAGCATCTCTAAATGCCTCTCTTCTTTCATAAAAACCTTCTAAAATTTTATAAAAACAAAAGAAACGATAGAACGGACTAGGACTATTTCTTCCCTCTCTATACAATGAGAGAATAGCTTTAAACTTATCATCAAATTCTAGCCCCGCTGGTAGTGCAAATTCCTCTGGAGCAGCATATTGTGGAAAAGCTTCTCGAGCTGTTTGATGTTTTAAATCAACTACAACAACACCGAAAATGGAAAGTGGTGAAGCAGAAGCAAATGTTATAAAACTAATTAAATTAGAAAGGTTATTGTATGTTCTTACCAGAGCCTCGATAGAAGAATTTGATTTTATTTTAAATCTTATGCGCCCCAATCTTTCTTCTTCATTTTTTTCAAAGAGCATTGTTATTTCCTCCTTCTTATCTCCTTTTATCTCGGTTTGAGTTTTAGTCTCATTTTCTTTTAACACAAATGGGCTGTCAAATTTTTTCCTTCGGTCTGGATCTTCCAATGTAAAAATTACTTCGAATTCTCTTTTCGAAGTGTCTTTTTTTGAAGCATCCGATTTTATTAAATCGCTATCCCCTTTATCCCAGAGGGCATAGCCAAAATGGGGAATCCACATATCATTATTATATCCCAAAATAAAAACAAAAAACACCATTTAAGGCGTCTTTAAAAAAATACTAACCTATTTTGTTTTTACCTATCCTCCACTCCCTGTCTTGCTCCGCTCATCGTATCTTGGGTTTTATTGTATGATTCGACAACTAAAAGTATAACTATAAGCAAAAAAATGCCAAGAATTATTTTCCAAACTATTGATATTCCTCTTTTGTTTTTGCCCAGCCACTCTCCGCAATGTTTACATTTAGCTGAGTCATCCTGTATTTCTTCGGCACAATACGGGCATTTTTTCATTTTTTTACTTTATCCAATTACTGAATAAAATGTACCACAAAAATGACGCCTAGGAAAGTGGAGCAGACCAACACAAAAAACTCCTAGAATAAAAGTTTTTTATACAAAAAGTCCGCTTGGGACGAGATTAGAAAGTTGACCCATCGGCATCCTCACTTATCCCAAGGATAAACCAATGCTCCCTTGTCAGTAATTGTTTTATATAAAGTACCAAAATATATTTCATTTAATCGGTTTATACTCTTTTTGTCCTCAACAATTTTCTTTTTCCATTTTCTTCTGATGTCCTTATACACCAACCTATATAATAGTTCAAGCTTTTCTACGAATTGTTCGTCCTTCGATCTAGCTAGCGTATCTATCATAGAAAGCCTATCGATATCTTCATCAGTATACCTTGTGAAATGAACGTGCGACCCGCGAACCTTAATGTATCCGCTAAAAGCTGAGGTTACCAAAGTGCCCAATTTCTTAGTTGCCGAAGAGACTTTGGATTTAATTTTTGATTTTTTATAAGCTCGTTCAATAATAGTTAAATATGCTAACATTCTTTGTTGTAAAATATAAATCTCATTTAAATAATTTTCAATGTGGTATTTAAAATAGACATATTTTGATATTCCTTTTTTTTGAAAAGGAAAAACATCTATATATATCGGGATGTTTTGTAATGCTTCATAAGAATTAGCTATCTCAGAGAATAGTCTAAATAACTTCATAGCAAATTCGTCCTCTCGGCTCAATTTTTTTTGCGTCAAAGCTTTTGGTCCGTCTCTGTCAAATAAAACATTTCCCAAAACTTCAGCCAGCTCCTTATCCTCATCTTTGTGGCTATCTATCCTATCTCTCGAAAAATCAAATACTAAATCAGCATATTGTTTAGTTTTACCAGTATAAAAATCCATTAAAATATAACTTCAAAAAAAATTTAACATTCCTACTTTTTGTATTATACCAGATTTTATCGTTCTGAAATAAAATGTTGAGAAATAAAAACACAAAAACAGGGTTTCCCCTGCTTCCATAATTTTGTTCAGCATCGTAATTTTATGCGATTAGTCCCCGCCCGCCATCGCTACGCTTCAGGCGTTGCGGGCAGGCTTTTAAAGTCTATGCATACCCTTGTATAAAAGATACAACTATCAATTACTTGGCTTGATTAGGCCTTTGACGTGTCTTGAATAAATTCAAATTTCGAAAAGATGAGCATATCATGCAGTTGCGCAAAATTACGAATAATTGGCTTTTAACTAAATAGCTTGACTAGCCACCCAAACAAACTTACGCTCCGCTCTCTTTTAGCAACAAATGCTTGCAATTTATTGTTCTGTTGAGTGAACAAATTAATTTGCTTCTGTAATACAGATCTTACAGCAGGATCGGTTATTAGATTCGCTACATCAGTCAGAGTCTTAATTCTTGCTTGGTTTGCAACTATCTCAGCCTTTAAAGATTTAATGCCTTTATATTTTGGCCCGATAAGAAATTTTGCAAATCCACTCCTGCTACTGATTTCATTAACTGCGTTTTCAATTTTTGCCTGAGAATCATCCTGCCCACGCACATTCATTAGTATTTTCTGCCCAATACCTCCTACCAGCTCCGCTATGGTTCTCAAATTATGGATGAAATAAGCGACATGCTTTTTATAAGAACCAGCCACTGCTTCTTTATTGCTATCATCAGTATTATTAATATTATTATTTTCTTCGAGGGTCATCTCAAGCAACTTTTCCAATCGTTCTAATTTCTGTTCGGCTGATTCCAGAAGGCTCGCCGCTTCCTGAGGATTGGTAGCCATCATTAGCTCAAATCCGGAGGCCGTAACCCTTACTTCGCTGAGAATATTCTTGAATGGTTCTGCAGCAATTCCGCTAGAGGCTAAATCATTTATTTTTAATTCAACATTTCGGATTTTGGAATTGAGCTCGCCAATAGTCCCTGCAATTCTTTTCCTTAAATCACTGATTATTCCAGTATTCTTTTCGGTTAATTTTTCATACTCTTCAATCTTTTCTGTTCCTTTGAGTAAGTCGTCTTTCAAACGCCTCACGAAAGATCCCATCTGATCAGAATTTCCAGCCAGCACGTTGAATGTATCAAGGAATTTATTCAATAGAGGATCGGCAATGCTATTGGGATATTTTATTGTATGATCTATTTCGCTCCATCCTTCTTCAAAAATAGTTCTAACTTGTATTTCAGCAATATAGGGATCTCTGCCAGGCCTTGACTGAATCAGGTAATGAACCGATCTATAACCATGGGGATGCAATTCAACATTACATTTATACTTTTTGTATTCCTCAACACAGGGACCTGCATCTCCTTCCCTGATATAAGCTAATGGTTGCTCGTGCAAATCCCAATTATCCTCTATAAATTTATGGATAAACACCCAGTCTTCCTTAAATAGATGAATGGCTCTTATTCCGATTAAATCTGTTATCAAAGATTTATAGTTGTGAATCGTAATCTCGCGCTTTGGATCTTCAATTTTCTTTCTTATAATCTTGGCTAAAAGATGTTCGGAGTCTTTTATCCTATATCTGACTGAATGCACTATGTCCAAAGTATGCAGTTTTTCCTCTATATACCTGGCAATAAGATTTAATTCTTTTTTGATTTTTTTATAATCTTTTTCCATGGACTGCAAATCTTCCCACTTTAAATTTGTGGATTCAAAATCCTTCTCCGATATGTTGAATCTTGCTAAAAAATTATTCAGATCATCATTCATAGTGAGTTAACTATAACACAGCTTAGCGCAACACAAAAACGCCATTTACAGGCGTTTCTTATATTCTTCAGCAAATCGAAATCTTTTGCGATTAGTCCTAAAGAGTCTATGCATACCCCTTGTACAAAAGGTACGGCTACCGATTATTTGGCTCGGCTAAGCCCTTGGCAGTTCTGTTAGTAAGCTAACAGTTCGACCGCCGGACAATAATCAATGCTTCCCATTATATCCTATGAGGGATATAACTTTTACTAGGACACATTTCTCGACTATTGTCAATTTCTCCCTAGAAAGGAGGTGATCCATCCACAGCTTCCGCTACGGATGCCTTGTTACGACTTCACCTTTATCATCGATCCCACCGCGGCCCCCGATTTAATCCGGGGTCTTCAGGTGTTACCGACTCTCCTGGTGTGACGGGCGGTGAGTACAAGATCCGAGAACGTATTCACCGGGACGTTCTGATTCCCGATTACTAGTGATTCCGGCTTCATGATGTCGAGTTGCAGACATCAATCCGAACTGGGACCAGTTTTTTGGGATTGGCTCCGTCTTGCGACTTGGCAACCCTCTGTACTGGCCATTGTATCACGTGTGTCGCCCAGGGCATCAAAGGGCCATGCTGATTTGACGTCATCCCCTCCTTCCTCCCAGCCCTTTTGGTGCTAAAAATAATACCAAAAGAGCTGGGCAGTATCGTGTGACACAAATGTAACACACAAAAGGGGTTGCGCTCGTTTCCCGACTTAACGGAACACCTTACGGCACGAGCTGACGACAACCATGCAGCACCTGTCCAGCACCCTCGAAGGCGGCTCGATTTCTCGAGCTTGCAGCTGAATTTCAAGCCCTGGTGAGGTTCCTCGCTTATCGTCGAATTGAACCACATGATCCACCACTTGTGCGGATCCCCGTCTATTCCTTTGAGTTTTAAGCTTGCGCTCGTACTTCCCAGGCGGCATACTTAACGCGTTAGCTCCGACACGAAGAGGGTCGATACTCATCATGCCTAGTATGCAACGTTTAGGGCGCGGATTACTGGGGTATCTAATCCCATTCACTCCCCGCGCTTTCGCGGATCAGCGTCAGGAAAGCGCCAACCAGATGCTTTCGCCTTTGGTGTTCCTCATGATATCAACGCATTTCACTGCTACACCATAAGTTCCACTGGTCTCTCGCTTCCTCGAGATTTGCCGTTTCAAATGCAGTTCCTCGATTAAGTCGAGGGATTTGACATTTGACTAACAAATCCGCCTACCCGCTCTTTACGCCCAATAAATCCGGATAACGCTTGAGGTCTCTGTATTACCGCTACTGCTGGCACAGAGTTAGTAACCTCTTATTCATGTGGTACACTCAATAATTTGTTCCCACATAAAAGCGGTTTACAATCCAAGGACCTTCATCCCGCACGCGGCGTCGCTCGTTCAGGCTTTCGCCCATTGACGAATATTCTCGACTGCAGCCTCCCGTAGGAGTTTGGGCAGTGTCTCAGTCCCAATGTTGGGGGCCGTGCTCTCACACCCCCTACCCGTCATTGCCTTGGTAGTCCATTACACTACCAACTAGCTGATAGGACACAGGCCGCTCCGAAAGCGATAAATCTTTACTCCGTAGAGCACATCGTGTATTATTCCGGATGAAGAAGAGATTTTAAGAGAGAGTCAAAAAAGTGTCATGACCAATATTCTTAAAAATATTGATTCTATTTATAAACAAATTAAAAAAAACGAAGAAACAACAGGAACAGAATATT
>JAPLXC010000012.1 GCA_026396275.1 Candidatus Moraniibacteriota bacterium
TTAGAAGCAGTGATCGTAATAAAATAGGTCTGTCCCTGAGTGAGACCGCTTAACGTAAATGCCGTCACATTTCCAACATCAACTGAACCTCCATATGATTTTGAACTGGTTCCATAATATACTTTATACCCAGCTAAATCAGACTCAGTATTTGGATCCCACGCCAATTTTATCTGTGCAGCCGATGCAAATTGAGATGACACAAGCGTGAAAAGCAAGATAATAGAGGAAAATACTAATTTGCGGTAAATTGAATTTTTCATAGTAGTAGACACAGCAAGAAAAATGCCATAAAAAAAAGCTTAAATTTTTAAGTTTTGCTGTCAAATCGACTAAATTGCAATGAAGTGGAGTAAAAAGATGGAAATTTTATTTATTGTCCAGTTCTGATTCGATTATAAAAAAGTGGTGCCACCAGACATTTTGTCCTTTTTGGAAAATGGTTTTACAGCGTGCGGCTTGCCCTCCGTAGCCATATATGTTATATTGTTTTTAGGCGCTTGGTGAACCATCATCGACAAAAAATTGTCGATATGAAAAAACCTGAATCCTGTGGGGGCGGTCCTCTGCGGCCGCCTTTTCGGGAGCCCCCAGAGGGGCTCCCCTACTCGCCCTCAAGGTAGTAGCCTCGAAGGGGTCACCTCTTCCGGGTGAAGTCCAGGAAGAGGCGCAGGACCTAAGATGGGTGTTATCCCTTCTTTTTCTGGTTCATTCTCTTTCGCTTTGCCCTTTTTCTCTATGCTTGCCCTGTTAGAGACTTTCTATAACGGGGTGAATGAGCTGTCCCGTTGGAAGGGCGAAGGCCTTCTAACGGGGTTTACTCCAAAAAAGAGGCAAGATTTTTCCACTTTTAATGGGAACCAAATCAGTAAAAAAGAGAAAATTGCTTCCCTTTTTATGGGGATATTGAGATCACTAATTTCAAAATATATTATGAAAACAGTGGGTTATCAATTTTTTAACTTCTGGCATAAAAATTGCTTTGTTATATATTAGCAAGATAATTTAATCGGAGAAACTAAGTATGCAAAAGAAGACGTCAATGTTGTTACTAACTTTATTATTACCTATTTTTTTTATATTTTCTCTTTTTGCACCATCTCTTAGTAATTCAGCCACAATTAGTTATTACTTTGATATAAATAATAGTGGCATTGTGGGTGGTCCATGGGGAATGATCACACTTACAGAAAATGGGCTTTATCAAGTTGATTTTATAGTAGATCCATTTGATAGTGCTTTTTCCACGACATCCAATTTCGGTTTACAAAATTTTGGATTTAATGAATCAACAACTGATGGATCCAGATTGAGTATTATAAATCTTCCTAGTGGGTGGAGTAAGCTATATGGTGAAGACAATTTAGGTGGATATGGTCCTTATGGGAAATTTGATTTGGAAACAGATAGGACCGGTGGTTCTAGACAAGATCCTTTAAGATTTTCTGTCATTGTTAACCCTTTATACCCGTTTACAATTGATATATCTACATTCACCACTGAACTTTCAACTGAAGGTTATTTATTTGCTGGGCATATCGCAGGGTTTACTGCTGCAGGGTCTCCAGAAACTAGCGCAAAGTTTTCAACCACCGGCCATCCGGTTACTACAGTTCCCGAACCCGCTACCATGTTTCTTCTTGGTTCTGGGCTGATTGGATTGGCGGGATTT
>JAPLXC010000013.1 GCA_026396275.1 Candidatus Moraniibacteriota bacterium
TGGTGATAAAAGGTAACTTTGAAGTAGATATTCTGGTCGCAATTACTGAACGAAGTGCGAACCTATTTTGAAGCATCAATAACAAAAACTTAATCCTTCCGATTCGGCTTTCGTCTGCCTTCCTGCCTGCACGGCAGGAAGGCTTCCTTATATCCTCGCCCTCGCAAAAAATCTATTTTTATTAAGAGCCCGCTGAACAAAATTTTTTCTATTCTTTGTTTTTAAAAGTAATTTTTTACTCGGTCTCGTCCGCCTCTGGTGGATTCCGTTGCTTGCGCTCCGAGCCTGCTTCCCCTTTTTTGGGCGAAGCAGGAAGAAAAAACAAAATTCTTTTCCCCACCGATTTCTTTTCTTTGGGCAAATTTAAAGGGGTATCAAAAACTATCTTTCCAAAAGTTCCTCTTTCATATAACGGTTTCGGTGTATGCGAAGTGCGAGGCGTAGCCGAGCATTTTGGTGAGCGCAACGAACCGCATACACCGTGTTATGTGCCGTTTGCTCAAACATTTAATTTCAATTTAATGACAAAACTCACCTCTTGCCTCATTCGGTAAGAAGATCTTTTATGTCCTTGAACCATTGGATCATGTCTCCATCTGGATCGATCTCATGTAGTAATATGTTGTTCATATATCTTGGAGCTCGTGAACACAGTATACGCTTTACTTTTGATTCTTTTTCCTCCTTCTCTTTATCAGTAAGTTCGTTCCATGCCTTGGGGCTATCAGACGCTTCGTATAGTATTTGTGCAACTTTTTGAGGAATATTATCGAAGGAGTCAAAATTTGCCATTATTGTAAGATTGATGCCGAGTTCTTTATATGCAGCTATGATTGCGTCTTTGTGTAGATAGTTTTCGATTTCCTTCTTCAACGTGTTACGCGCTCTGCAATTTTCCCGGGCGTTTACCTTATCCACGTGCCCTCGATACTTAGCAGGTGCTGGGGGAGCAATATCTCTATCGCAGAGATGAAACTCTGGACGATTAAGTTTTTCAAGGCGAGAAGACCAGAGGGCAAGGTTTGACCCACCGAAAGGGAAGAAAATCATTTCGCCATCGAGTTCCATTTTTTCCAGATCAGGAATATCACAGCCATCATTGCACAATGCCTTTAACATAGTTTGCAGAAATGTAATGTCGTTGGGCCCCTCTACCCAAATAAATAATTTGACCGTGTTATCTGGCAAAACGCCAAGTGACCGTGCGAAAATCTGGTTAGTTTCAGGGCCACCGGTCAGGATTTTCCTTTTCTTGTCGTCCAGAATATTAATATATCGTAAAGAACTATCTGGTAGGGTACGTGCCAACATAGGGGTATGAGTACTTATAATAACCTGCGCTTCGGAAGACAAGTCAGACAAGGCTATAAGCAGCATACGTTGGTTGTTCGGGTGCTGGCAAGTCTCTGGCTCTTCAATCGCATATATGACAGTTGCATGACCTGTTTCCTTGGCGAGTTGTTCAGCTTTGGCACGGAAGAAGTTGAGCAAAATCAATCTCTTAACTCCACTGCCGCGCTTGTTGATAGGGATATCATCATCTGAAGTGATGCTAGCCTTGAAGAGGCTATCCCACTTAGGTGGGATAAAGGTAGGGTTTAGTTGCGTTGCGAGAGTTGGGTCCATCTCACGGAGTTTTTCCAAAGTCAAATTAGCAATCTTCTGGACTTCACTCCGAACGTACTCGGTGATTGCCGCCAGCTCTACTTCCTTAGCCTTGATAGCTTCTTTGACTGCGGCTTTCAGTGGGTCCTGGGCTTCAGGATCCTGATCTGTACTCGTACGGTCCGACTTAAAAAGTGCGAACGCAGGAAGGTATTTGCGGAGCTCAGTCCATATCTTTTTAGCGTTATCTTCGTTCAGTGGAATCATAGATGGAGCAAGAGTGAGATTACCAAAATGCTCTCGTATTCGTGCACGTATCTGGGCATTGACTCTCTGATCAACACTCTCGAGATCAATACCCAACTCTTGGGCTCGCTTCTTAAGGTCAGAATTCTTGAGTTGAAGGAGATCCTTGGCTCCATCTATAGTCGGATGAATGGCGTAGGCCTGGATGCTTTTGCATTTTGGCTTCTGCAGTTCGCCACTGTAAAACTTATGGATTTCAAGTCTTTCCTCATCGTTTAGGAGAAACTCAGTACTGAGCTTCGTCGGATTTGCGTCGTCCAAGATGACTTCATCAGGAAGTTCAGTAAATTCACAGATTATCGTTAAATCTCTTGGAGCGCCATTTTTTGATGCATCGTCTTTATCTGGATCAATGTCGTTTAGGAAAATGTCTAGTGCATCCATAAGCGTAGACTTACCGGCGTCGTTTTTTCCAACAAGCGCCGTGATATCCTCGAAATCAATAGATATCTCTTCCTTAAAACACCGGAAATTACGGAGCCTTAATCGCTTGAGTTTCATTTTAGTTTACCTAACTTTTTATTATATTGCTTTGCGCAAAGGGCACATAACGTGCCGCGCGTTGCCGAAGTCCAGCACTAAACAACTGTTATAAAACATATTGTAATTCACACCAACTAACAGTTAACTGCAAAAACTAAACTAAACGGCACAACTGATTTAGTACTGGATTTGGGCGAAGGCGCTACTGCACCGTAGCCGCAACGCGCTGTTAGCTGAAGGGCGGCTCGTTATGTAATATACCTTCATGTATAATATTTAAATCTATAAAAATACAACGTAACTTAATCAGTAAAGTTAGAATTATCAAAAAATACTTTTTCACATTTATGGTATAAATTCAAATTTATTAATAATTACTTCTACTTCATTATTATCAGAAGGAGAACTGCCATTAAATAACCATAAGTTAATTCTAGCGTTTTCAT
>JAPLXC010000014.1 GCA_026396275.1 Candidatus Moraniibacteriota bacterium
CTTGTCAGTTTAGGTCCGGGCGCTTCATAGTCAGTTCTCTCAAAAAATATTTTTGCAACACTGACACTGTAATAAGTCCAAACAAATGCAACCAGTATGCCAATAATAAATCCGGCCAAGATTACGAGAATAATGATTGAAAAACTGGGATTTTTTTCAGCGATCGGACCGGAAAGAACTCTTACGTCAATATTTTGTCCGCTTCCGCGAAAGAGATAACTTTTTTTGGCCAGCACTTCAGAAATACCCTCGGCAACGGCTAATGTCTCGCGCTGATCGTTTCCCAGCACTTCCACGCTCAAAATTCCCAATTGAGAATTGCGTTTGACGTTGATCATTCTGCTCCAGGTCTTGAGGCGGTCTTTTTTGTCAAAAGGAAGAAATTCCTGATTGACTTTTTGGGTTTTAACAACCTCATCAATAAAAAGCTCGCTGTAAATTGATTCGCTCAAAACATTCCCTAAATACTCTGCGGATTTGGAAAGCGAATAATAGTCCTGCGGGCCGTTTTGGTTCTGGACTACCAGAAAGTCAGTGCTCACCTTGAAGTTTTTCTGTGTCACCACGGCTCCCAAAAAAGAAAGGGCGGCAACGAAAATTCCGGCTAGAATTATTACTCCCGCTTTTTGCTTGATTAAAGCAATAAATTGAGTTGCATTCATAGGTAATTTATCCTCTACTGATTAACGCCTTACCATAGCAGATAGAAGGATTTTTGTCAAGCGCTGGTACAAATTGGCACATTAAATAAAAACACTACCACATTGCGTAATATGGTAGTGATTCCAAAAATTATTGCTATTTCCTGATGCTAATTTGCTATAAATCAACTTTTATTTTAATTTCTCTGTTTTCCCTCAAAACTAGCAATTCTACTTCTTCGCCTTTCTTATATTGGCTCAACAAATTTGATAAAGGATTATCCAAATTTACCTCCTGGCCGGTCACCGCTATGATGATGTCGTTTATCTGAAGGCCGGCTTTTTCAGCTGGCGAACCCGTGATAATTGCCAATCCTTCTTTTCCGGAAGAAGAAAAAATAAGCGCCCCTCTATCCCGGGCTAAATTATTAACTATAGCGTATTCTTTTGTAATCGGCACGTAGTATATGCCTAGCACCGGTCTGTTTGCTAATTCATTTTTAATAGCCAGTTCCAGTGATCGCCTTACCGCGTTGGCTGGGATTTGGAAAAAATGTTCCCGGTTGTCTATTAGCACTGAACCTATTACTCCCACCAGTTCCCCATTGTAGTTGATAATCGGCCCTCCAAGATACGCTGTCTGATTTTCAAAGTCCGTTTCAAAAACTCCTTCCAGTTTCTCCGATGAAGAAACTGTTTTTCCGGCGATATTGAATGTTTTATTAATATTGCTCAATAGCCCGGCTGCAAAGCGATTTTGGTATTCTCCGGGAGAATTGCCAACCGCAATCAGTTTTTTCCCGGGCTGGAAATCGGAAGAGTTGGCAAAAGATACAGCCGGAAGGTTTGAAGCGTCGATTTTTAGATAAGCTAGGTTGGTGAATTCGTCGATACCTACCAAGGTAGCGCTATAACGGACGCCGTCGTAAGTAAAAACGGTATAACGAGCATCTTTTTCAATTATTGCGGCGCGATAAGTGACAATAAGGCCGTCACTGGTTACTAAAATGCCAGTGGCACCTTTTTCTGAAAGAAAAGCTTCTTTGCTTTCCAATATTTTTTGCTTTTTTTCGCTTACGGAAATGATATTTACTACTGCCGTTGCTGCCTGGGAAGCGATTTGATTTACTGAATCATCTTCTTTTACTACTACCTGCTCGGTCTTGCTGATGATGGTAGTTTTTTCTCCGGCTTTTTGCAGAAATTTGTATTTAGAAAAAAGTTGAGTGGCGCTTAGCCGCGGAAACACATAATTTTCCATGGTAACGGCTCCCAGTCCGCCAATAACAAAAATAGCAAGCGCTATTACAATAAAGCGAATGACTGATTTAATTCTATTACTCTTGTTGTTAGTATCCATATTTTTTTATTAAACAGTTGGAAGCCATTGGGTGGTAAAAAGCACCAGACCGATAAGAATACCGAAAAATACCACATTGGCCATCACCCGTTTTTGTGAGAGCGAATTTAAGAAATAACTTTGGACCAAATCCCAGAGAACATAGTATAGCATAAAAACAACCACTCCAGTTGTCAAATAGCCGAAAGGCCAGAAATTTATCATCCAAGCGGCTTCCGCCATGGTCATTCCCAAGATAAGCGAGTAGCCCAAGACGATTTTTTTGTCTTTACTGAGAAGCCGGAAATACTGATATGAAATAAAAACTGTAACAATAAGAAAAAAAATCATCAGTGCCCAAAGAGGAATCAAAAAATTAAGATAAAAGCCATAAGCGGTGCTATAGCTGAAAAAAACTGCGGCCGTTGCCATGGCGGCAACCATACCTCTTGCGGTCTGGTCTTTTTCGTAATCGCCCAGACGGAAGATTCCTAGAAGACCCAGATAGTAGATTAAAATGGAAAGAATTACGAAGGCCTGCTTTTGGACAATCGAGTCGATCAGGAAAAGCAATGCCAGAGCCGAGATTGAAAAGATAAAAGGGATAATGGCAAAAATCCATCTTCCTCCCAATTTTTTGGCTGTCCAGAGAGAAAAAATTGATAAGATAATCACCAGAAAAATAATCCAATTTTCTTTGTAAGCGGCCAGTTCAAGGCCAAGGAAAAATAAAAGGCCATAAATTAATACCGGCAATGCGAAAAACATAAAGAGAAATGCTATAAACTTTTAAGCAAGATCTTATTTTTTTCCAGCTCTACTTTAACCGTATCTCCTTCTTTTATTTTTCTTTCGATGATTTGCAGAGCCAGTTCGTCCAGAATTTCATTTTGAATCACCCTCTTGAGCGGCCGGGCTCCGTAAATCGGCTCGTATCCTTTCGCGGTAAGATACTTTTTGGCGGCCGGCGTGATAACAAGTTTTATGCTCTTTTCCTTGAGGCGCTCGGAAATTTTTTTCAATTGAAGATCAACAATTCTTTCCAGAACTTTTTTGTCCAAAGGATGAAAAATGATAACTTCGTCTATCCGGTTGAGAAATTCCGGCTTGAACTGTTCCCGCAAACTCTCCATAACTTTGCCGCGCATATCCTGCTCATTGAGGATTTTTTCTTCCCGGCGCTCCTGCTGAAAACCCAACTCCCCCATCCGATAGATAATATCCGAACCGACATTTGAGGTCATAATGATTACCGCGTTTTTAAAATTCACCGCTCTTCCTTTAGCATCGGTTAGCCGTCCGTCGTCAAGAACCTGGAGAAGAATATTAAACACCTGGGAATTGGCTTTCTCAATTTCGTCAAAAAGAATGACGGAGTATGGACGGCGCCGGATAATTTCAGTCAGTTGCCCTCCTTCCTCAAAACCGACATACCCGGGAGGCGAGCCAATCATTTTGGCGACCGAATGTGGCTCCATATATTCGCTCATATCCAGCCGCACCAGGGCTTTTTCATCATTGAAAAGAAATTCAGCCAGAGTTCTGACCAGCTCTGTTTTTCCCACTCCGGTGGGACCGAGAAAGATAAATGATCCAATCGGCCGCTGTTCTTCTGAAATTCCCGCCCGGGAGCGGCGAATAGCGTGAGCCACCGACTTAATGGCTTCGTCTTGCCCCACTACCCGCTTTTTCAGCTCTTCCTCCGCATGAGAGAGTTTTTCCATTTCACTCTGAAGCATTTTGGAAACAGGAATTCCCGTCCAGCGGGAAACTACCCCGGCAATATCTTCTTCCGTGATCTCTTCTTTCAAAATTGAGCTTTTTTCCTGGATTTTATTGAGTTTTTTCTCTTCCTCTTTAATTTTCTTTTCCAGAAGCGGGATTTTTCCGTAGCGAATTTCCGCTACTTTATCCAGCTCCCCTTTCCGTTCCGCTACCTCAGCTTCACTTTTTATCTTATCAATGTTTTTTTTGTGATTCCTGATGGCGGTAATCAGCTCCTTTTCTGTTTTCCATTGCAGGGTCAATTTATGGGATTGCTCTTTCAATCGCGCCAGTTCCTTGTTAACTGGCTGGATTTTTCTTTTAGAGTTTTTTCCTTTTTCTTTTTGAATGGCTTTTTTTTCAATTTCCAGCCGGCGAATTTTTCGCTCCAGCTCATCAATCTCGGCCGGCCGTGAGTCAATTTCCATCCGCCGGGCCGATGCCGCTTCATCAATAAGATCAACTGCTTTATCGGGAAGATAGCGGTCGGAAATGTAGCGCTGGGAGAGTTTTACGGCTGACTGAATGGCATCATCGGTTATTTTCACGCCGTGGTGCAGTTCGTATTTCTCTTTTATCCCGCGAAGAATTGCAATGCTATCCTCGGCTGATGGCTCGCTGACATAAACCGGCTGAAAGCGCCGCTCCAGAGCGGCATCCTTCTCTATGTATTTTTGGTATTCCTTCAGAGTGGTCGCTCCAATTGCCCGCAGCCGCCCGCGCGAGAGAGGGGGTTTGAGCATATTGGACGCGTCCAGCGCCCCTTCAGCCGCTCCGGCTCCTACCAAAGTATGCAATTCGTCAATAAAAATGATGTATTTTCCGGCTGATCGTTCTATTTCTTTAAGGATGGCCTTAAGGCGCTCTTCAAATTCTCCCCGAAATTTTGCGCCGGCTAAAAGCGCTCCCAAATCCAAGGAAATCATCTCCTTGTTTTTGAGATTTTCCGGAACGTCGCCGGAAGCAATTTTTTGAGCCAGCCCTTCAACGATAGCCGTTTTTCCTGTTCCCGCTTCCCCGATTAAAACGGGGTTGTTTTTAGTCCGGCGGGAGAGTACCTGCATCACCCGGCGAATTTCTTCATGTCGGCCGATAACCGGATCCAGTTTATCCTGCCGGGCAAGATCCGTAAAATTAACTGTATATTTTTCAATGACCCGAAATTTTTCTTCCGGATTAAGAGTATCAACCCGCTGGCTTCCTCTGACTTGAGAGATAATTTTCAGCACTTTTTCGTGAGTCACTCCCTGGGTTTCCAAAGTATGTTGGGCACTGGAAGGAACTGATAAAACTCCCAGCAATAAATGTTCAGTGGAAACAAATTCATCTTTCATATTACCCATCTCCTGCTCGGCTTGTTCCAAAACTTGAGCCAGATAGGGAGTAATATACATCTGCCCTAAAGAACCATCAGCCATCTTGGGATATTTTTCAATCTCTTTCATAACTGATTTTTTGATTTCTTCCACATTAGCCTCAAGTTTGCGAAAAACCGTGGGAACAATTGAATCCTCTTGGGAAGCCAAAGCAAAGGCCAGATGAAAAATATCCACCTGCTGGTTTTTTTGTTTCATTGCCATTTCCTGGGCCCGCCGCAGCGCCTCCTGGCTTTTCATTGTAAATTTATTGATGTCCATGATTTCTCTACGAATATACGAATAGAAATAAGATATTTAGATTTACTTTCTCTCATCCAATGTCACTTTAACTTCTTTGGTTTCCCCTTTGTGCCAGACCTTAAGCGTAACAGTATCACCTACATTGTATTTGGCAATAAGATCGCCCAACTGGCTGTCTTGAGTAATTTTATTTCCGCCAATTTCCAAAATGATATCGTTTTCGATAATGCCGGCTTTATCAGCAGGAGAGTCCGGCACAACCGCCAAATCAGTCATCCTTTCGCCTCTTATCACCAGAACGCCGTAATCAAACGGCAAATTATTTTGTTCCTTGATGGCGTTATCAATAATCACGTAACGTACTCCCAGAAACGGGATTGATATTTCCCCTTTGCTTTCTACCTGTTCGATAACTTTTTTGACCTGATTGATGGGAAGAGCAAATCCGATATTTTCCGCTCCTTGAGCCATGGCAACGTTGACTCCAATGACATTGCCGCCGATATCAAGAAGAGGCCCGCCTGAATTCCCCGGATTAATCGCCGCGTCGGTCTGAATAATATTGGATAATTGTTCTGTTTGGCCGAAACTGGAACCGGCTGTGACGTTGCGCTTGAGCCCGGAAATAATTCCTTTGCTTACTGTGTTGGAAAATTCTCCCAGAGAATTTCCAATGGCGATTACCGTTTGTCCCACCCGAAGAGCGTCGGAATCACCTAATTTTAACACTGGAAAATTATTGCCTTCGATTTTGATGACTGCAATGTCTCTTACTGGATCCCGAGCAAGTACTTGAGCGGTATATTCTTTTCCATCATTAGTAACTACAGTGTAATCCGCTTGAGTATCTTCAACCACATGGCGATTAGTAACAATCATTCCGCCGGAAGAAGCAAAGAATCCGGAGCCGCCTCCGATTTTCTGTTTCTCCGTTTGCTGATCCCCCTGACCAGGAGCATTACCAAACGGATTAGAAAAGAAACGAAAATCAAAGCCAAAAGGATTTTCAAAAAGGTTGCGGAGTTTGGGCATATCCTTGGTTACGATGATACTTATTACTGCCGGTGAAGAATTTTCCACCGCCCGAATGACAGCCGAATCTTCCTCAATCAAACTTTGCTTTTCAATCTGCATTTTCTTTTCGGAAAGCCCAGGAAAAACTTTTCCCAGTTTTTCGGCGACGGAAAGAAATAGTAGATTAGACGCCCCGCCGGCCATGAAGCCAAACAGGGTGCCGAATATCACTGACACAAAAATGGAAAGCATCAAAATCCCGGCTATCAGCGATTTAGAAAGTTTTGCTTTGCCGGCCGACTCGGCTTCTTTCTTATTGCCAATATCAATTGTGTTCATAAAAATTTAAGACCTTACAAAACCGCCTCAGCTGAAGAGGAAATTTTGAAATATTATTTATGTTATTATTTATTTTATTTCTCGTCCTCAACGGAAATAGCATTTACCGGACAACTGCCTACTACTGTCTGGCAATCGCAGTCCTGGCAGTTCTCGGCGATCACATGCGATTTTCCGTTCTCCACCTTAAATGCTGATGGACACAGTGATTCACAAGTCCCGCATCCAACGCACAATTCCTGGTTAACTACTGGCTTGGGCATATTTTTTTAAATTCAAAATGCAAAAATCAAAGTTCAAAATTTTGGTATTCGCTATGCTCATAATTTACTTTTTATAAAACAGTCGTCGCAAAGCGACCCCTTAATTTTGCATTTTGCACTTTAAATTTTGATTTAAAATATTATTGATGCGTCTCCTTGAAAATTTTCTCTTACGTCTTTCTCAAATTCTCTCATTCCCGCGTCTTTGAATTCAACTAACAGTCGCTGGCTATCCCAGTAATAATCTTTCAAAGGAATCAGAATTCTCATTTTACCCATCTCTTCTCCCAACCAGTCAGCAAATGTCTTTTTTCTTGCAAATATTTGTCTGATTTTGACGAGTTCTTCGCCATTCTCGACTTTTCTGTTCTCTACCTCAACGATATGGTAGCCCAAGCTGCTTTCAATAATATCACTCCTTTTCCCTTTCTGAAGGGAAAATATTAAGTCAGCCAGCTCGGGAATCAATTGATTTTTTCTAAACCATCCTAATTCCCCTCCTTCTCCGGCCGTCAAGCCCTGCGAGTAACTATTTGCCACTTCGGCAAAATCCTTTTTTTCGGAAAGTAAATCGGCTGCTTTTTCAATTTTTTCCCTGGCTTCCCGGCTAAACTCTTCTTTTTTTTGCGAAAGGACCATTTTTTCCAGCTCCTCGCGGTACATAGCCGGCTTTACTATTTTTTCCTTAAAATCAGAAAGCGTCCAGCCGTATAAGCGGGACAACCTGTTTTCTACTTCTTCTTTGTTTCCATACTCTTCAAGTTTGCGCTCCACGTTTTGATCCGCCGCTTCCGCTGTAATAATTATACCGTTTCTTCGGGCCAATATTTCAATGGCTTCGTCTTCTATCATTTTATTGAGCAGTCCCCGTTCTCGGATTTGAAGACGTTTTTTTCCGTCCTCGGTGGAAAAATCTACCCGCATTCCAATGGAAGAAAAATCCTGATTTTCATAAAAACTCTTAATGGACTGCAAATTGCTGCGCAGAGCGTCAATGGTTATGAAGTTTTTTTGATTTACAACGGCTGCCGGATAAGGAACGTATTTTGCAGTGAATTTAGTTAACTTATTGCTAGTACCAAAGCCATAAATCAAAATTCCTATCAAAACAAAATAGGCGGCAATGGCAATTATCAGAGCGTAAAAAACTGTGGATATTTTCAGTTTTTTATCGGCTTTTTTATTTTCATCTGTTTTATTTTCTTTTGTGGCCATTGGCTTTTAAATCCGCTTACATTCGCTAGTTATTAATATTTAAAAAACTGATTCCACCATTTTATATGGTTGGGAACTTCTTCTTCCGGATTACTTACCTGCTCATTATTGGCACTTTCTGCTCTGCTTTCAAGGGAAGGACTGGGTTTTACAATTACTACTTTTTCATCCGGTTTTTGAAAATTAAGTTTTTCCTTGGCCACTCGTTCCTGAAATTCCGGCGTTTCAAAATAAAAAATCTTTTCCCGCAAATCCTCGTTATTCTTCCGGATTTGCTCGGCTTCCTGACGCAGCAATTCAATTTCTTTTTCAATTTGCTTGTTGCGTCGCGCTTCTTTCACTGTCACATAAGAGACAACCGCCGTCACTGCTAAACCGAGAGTTAAAAACAGCAGAGTCAAAAAAATGCGTTTTCTCATGTTTTTAATAACGGCTAAGTAGCGGCGCGAACAAAAACCCGATCATTGAAATAACCGCCAAAAGGGAGATGATAACCCAGATTACGTAAAATTGTTTTCTTCTTCGCTTGATGCTCATAGTCGCGCTGTAATTATTATATCCCAAAATAATCTAAAATACAATCTTTTCTCACTTTTTTAATACCGCCAGGAAGGCCTCTGATGGAATAGTCACCCGGCCGATATTTTTCATTTTTTTCTTCCCTTTTTTCTGCTTTTCCAGGAGTTTTCGTTTGCGGGTTACATCGCCTCCGTAGAGTTTGGCGGTGACATCCTTTCGGAAAGCCGCAATGGTTTCGCGAGCAATAATCTTTCCACCGACCGCCGCCTGAAGCGCCACGGTAAAATTTTGTTTTGGAATGGCCTCTTTCAGTTTTTCCACAATCCGCTTTCCTTCGCTATAAGAGCGATTCTTAGGAACAATCCGGGAAAAAGCATCCACTTTATCACCAGCAACAAGGATGTCCAACTTTATCAGGTCATTTGGACGATACTCCAAAAATTCATAGTTCATGGACGCGTAACCGGACGAAGCGCTTTTCAAATCATCGTGCAAATTAACGATGACATCCGTCAATGGACAGTTAAAATTAAGAATAATCCGCTCACTGTCAATGTACTCGGTATTTTTATATTCAGCCCGGGTGTTCTTCATCACTTCCATAATCGGCCCCAGAAAACTCACTGGAGAAATAATGTCCAGTTTCACATATGGCTCTGAAATGCTTTCGATTATGGAAGGATCGGGCATTTCGGCCGGCGAATATATAAAAAACTCTCTGGTTTTAGATTTTTCTGCCGAAGGATGATTCGCCTCCAAAGAAGAGCTCTGATCCTTGGTCTTAATTTTATAAACAACACTGGGAGTGGTTATGGTCGGACTGATTTCAAATTCCCTCTCCAGCCGGGATTGGATTATTTCCATATGAAGAATTCCCAGAAAACCGCAGCGGAATCCCCTACCCAGCGCTAGATTGCTTTCCAGTTCAAAGACAAAGGCGGCGTCGTTAAGTTTAAGCTTTTCCAGCGCGTCGCGCATCATGTTATAGTCATCGCCTTCCACCGGGTAAAAGCTGGCGTAGACCATCGGTTTTACTTCTTTGTATCCCGGCAATTTTGATATTTGATTTTTTACATTTGATTTTGATATTGTGATTGTGTCGCCTACCCGGCACTGGTTAACGCTTTTTAGTCCAGTGGCAATGTATCCGATATCTCCGGCAGACAAAACTTCGGCTACAACCAATTCTGGTTTAAAATATCCGACTTCAATGACTGAGCTTTCGGTTGCCGTTGCCATCATATAAATCCCATCTTCTTGCCTCACGCTTCCATCCACAATTCGCGCATAAGCCAAAACGCCTTTGTAAACATCGTATTTGGAATCAAAAATCAGCGCCCGCAGGGACCTGTCGGAATTTCCTTTGGGAACTGGTATTTTTCTGATTACGGCTTGCAGTATCTCTTCTACTCCTTCCCCCGTTTTTCCGGAAGCAAGCAAAATTTCATTTTCCTGGCATCCTAAAATATGAATGACTTCCCTTTTTGTTTTTTCAATGTTGGCGTTGGAAAGGTCAATTTTATTAATAACCGGAATTATTTCCAACCCTTGTTCAATCGCCAGATAAAGATTGGATAAGGTTTGGGCCTGTACTCCTTTGGTCGCGTCAACGAGAAGAATTGCGCCTTCAACTGCTGCCAATGACCGAGAGACCTCATAATTAAAATCCACATGGCCCGGTGTATCAATTAAGTTTAAAATGTAAGATCGCTTTGCTCGTTCTAATTGTTCAACTTGATCACCTTTAACATTTTGAACATTATAAATCATTCTTACCGGCTGCAATTTTATCGTAATCCCCCGTTCCCTTTCCAGATCCATTTGATCCAAAATCTGCTCTTTCATTTTCCTTTTTTCAATCGTTCCGGTAAATTCCAAAAGCCGGTCGGCTAAGGTCGATTTTCCGTGATCAATATGGGCAATGATGCAAAAATTTCTAATATTATCCTGATCCATACTCGCCATTTTAACGCAATATCAATCTTTGCTCAAGCAATCACAGCTTAATTCCATTTCCGCCCACCTTCTTAAATCTTTTAAAAAAGTATTTTTATATTCCCCCCACCTCACTGGTCGATTCCGTAATCCGCTCGCGTGTCCTGAAAAGACGCTCGGTGAGAGAATTTTTGAAGTGATAAAATTCCTCCACATTAAGCAGAACGCACATCGCGATAAAAGTCAACCCGCCGACAATGCCAGCCACAACCAATTGAGAAAAGATTCCAATAAATGTGTCAATATTAACAAGATAATCCATCGCGTATTTGGTAAGCTGGATAACAATACCAGCTATCCCGGAGGCAATCAGAATTTTTATGGCGGGAAATAATATTGATTTTCCCTTTAGCGAACCAACATGCTTGCGAAGGAAAGTCAGAAGAAGCGTCATATTAACGATGCTGGCGGCGGAGAAAGCAATAGCTAGCCCAAAAACAGCATACTGGCGGATAAGCAGGATCACCAGGATTATGTTAACTGCTTCACTGACCAGAGCAATGTAAAAAGGCGTTTTCGTGTTGTGAAGGGAATAAAAAGAGCGTGTTAGAAGCGGTACCAGTGCTTGGGCGAATAAGCTCGCCGCCAAAAGTCCCAGTGTTTGAAAGGTAAGCACCGTGTCCTCCCAGTCGAATTTTCCACTCCCAAGAATCACTCGGACAATTTGGGCGCGAAGAATAATAAGGATAATACTCAAAGGGATGATGAAGAACAAAATTTGCTTGAGAGTGCGGGAAAAGCGGTTTACAAAGTCGTCGTTTAGATTTTTGGCGGCATAAGTGCTCAAAAGCGGGAAAACAGCGATAGCGAAAGAGGATCCAAAAAGCCCGATGGGCGTGGCTTGAATATTGTTGGCGAAAGTGAAGACCGTCAAACTCCCGGCTGCCAAAGTGGAAGCGAAAATAGTAATCACCAGAAGATTCACTTGATTGACCGCAATTCCCAGCGCCCGGGGAATCATCAGACGAATTACTTTTCTTACATGATAATCCGCAAGCAACGAAAAACTCATTGGCAAATAACGAAATCCGGAAAACTTGACCGCCGGATACTGAATAAGCATATGAAGTCCCGCTCCCAGTACTACTCCCCAAGCCAGTCCCACTGGCCCCATCATCGGAACAAATACCAATGCTCCGGTAACGATGCCAATATTGTAGAAAATTGGCGCCAGCGAATAGATCAGAAATTTTCTAAAAGAAACCAAAACTCCTCCGAAAATGGCGCTTATTCCCAAAAGAACCGGACTTAAAAACATCACCCGGGAAAATACCGCGGTGGTGGCCATTTTTTCATCAGAAAAACCCGGTGTTATAAGATGTAAAATCCAGGGTGCCAGAAGGGCGAATGTTCCCGAAATTAGAAAAACAGCAATGGTCTGCAAGTTCAACATTCCTGACGCCAATTTCCAGGCGTCATCCTCCTTTTCAGTCGAGTGCAAACTGGTAAAAACCGGAATAAATGCGGCAGAAAGAGCTCCCAAGACAAGAAGATTATAGACGAGATCTGGTATCCGGAAAGCGGCGTAATAAACATCCAGGGTATCTCCGGCTCCGAACTGGGCCGCTAAAATGCGGTCGCGAAACAAACCTAAAAGGCGGCTGGCAATTCCCGCCGCCGCGATAATAAAAGCCGCCGCCGTGACTGACTCGGTGGGCTTACCGTTTAAGATTTTATTGTTGATGAATTTTCTGATCACAATAATTCGCTTATCTTTTTTCTAAAAACACCAATCCTAAAAATTTGTCAACTTCCAAATTGGCGCTGTATTCCAATTTGCCATCCGCTATTTGAACATTTTCCGGATAACTCCAAGCCACTTGGAATCCCTGCGAATAGTGCACCATTGTCTTTAGTTTGCTGCCGATGCTCCCTGATTGTTTTTGAACTAGCAAAGAATAAGAATTGGCTGGCTTGTCAGACGAGAAAGATATTCTGAAAGGTAGAAGATATTTATACTTAACAACCACTGTTTCCCCGGGACTCACGTAAGTCCAATTAGCAAAAACGGTTTTTTCCGCTTCCTCATAGGTTCTTATTCCCGTTTCCTGGTTGATATCCATATCCTGCTCTTCCCTTTGAACATCCGGATCGCGCCTGAAATTTAGTGTGTCGTAATCAAGCGGCGGCTCAGTGAACTCTCTTGTTTGCCCTTCTGCCTCAAGAAGTTTCGAACCAAAGGGAACATAAACCCGCATATAATCCGCGTTGACCTTATTCCACCATTCATACTGGCTATTACCGCCGGTGTGTTTTCGAGTAATAGTTACGGTGTCAATAATGGATCCGTCTGGTTGAATGTCGGCAGCGTGTTCAATGGTTTCTTCTATCACTCCGTCGGTCTTGTAGCCGTTGATGTTGGTGTTTATGACACTCAAGTAATCTTTTGAAGTGTCCAGTATTTCTCCCGACCATCCTTGGCTGGAAATCAGCCGCTCTAACTTTTCGTTTTGGGAGTAAAGCAAGATCTGTTTTTGGTTCAGGCCTTCAATGAAAACGTTCAGGGCCTGGGACATATTTTTCCAGTCCTTCAGGTTGAAAAGGCGGTCGAGTATGATTGGAGCGAGATCGGAAAGTATCTTTTTTGGTTGATTTTCCTCTTTATCGTAATCAATTTCAACTTCCTGCTGGATAGCTTCAATGAAGTTGACCGAATCAATCGTTACTCCATAGTCGCTCATTTCAATCGGTCCGGTAATTTCCAAAAGTTTTTGCATCACGGTGGGCGTAAGAGTGATTACTCCATCCACCGTCGGTCCCCCTGTCTTTTCGTAAAAAAGCACGGCTTTCCTGGCCGAAGCGGGAAAATCCGGCCACCAATTGCTGTCATGCAAACTCCAAGCGGCACTGATTTTCTGAATTGGCCCGGGTGGGACAATCTTATCCTTCAGTTGCCCGTCGGGGTTGAAAATCCCGTCAACAAAAAACCGGCGAATACGGCCGTTATTAATGTCCATGAGGCCATAACTTCCAATAAAGCCGCCGGTTGGCCGCATTTCCTGATTGTTCTGGAAGAGAAATAAATACTTGCGCGGACCATTGCCGCCGAGCATATCCACAAAAACGTCGCTGTTGGCTAAAAATTCGTCAATGAAGACAATGGCTGGCGGCAGTTTGCTCTTCACGGCCAGAAAGGATGAGCGTTTATCTTCCGGAATATCGTCAATATTTATTTTTTCAAAATTTTCATTGGCTTTTTTCAGTTCCCCTTTGGCTGTTTCCATATCCTTTTGCGTTTTCTGGAAAAGCTCAAGAATTGAAACTGACACCGCGTCAGTACTGGTCATAGGATTTTCCAATGAGTTCAAGGTTTTGGCCACCTCACTAAGCGTTTCTCCGGCCAGTGATACGTGTTCGCCCGCCTCCAGCGCGTTCTTTCCTGAGGACAATTGAGAAGCAAAGGGTATGAATCGGCTGATTTCAGCGAGTGTTCCGCTAATTTCATCAAGGTTACGGGAGGCCTGAAAAAAATTCTCATAAGCCCGGCGGAAATTCAAAGAGGACGATTCAAAGTTTTGCTTTTTGATATCATCTATCGCTGATGTTAAATTGTTAAAACCGGCGGTGCTGACACCCAAGACGCTTCTTTTTAAGTTCAGGCCTTTTCCTGCTAAAGTTACCGCTCCAGTAATAAATCCAATGAGTAAGACCGCTAAAGCGAAGGAATAACTTAATTTTTTAAAATTGAAAGAGTACGAGAACCTCGCCGGCAGAAAAAAATCGGAGAAGCTAAATTTTTCTCCAATATTTTTTGTTTTTTCATTCTTATAAACTACTTCTTCAATTTTAGTTAGTTCATCCTCTGTGTCTTCTATGATAATTTGTTCCTGGTATTTTGTAACTGGTTTAATTTCCGCCGGCTCAACAGCGACTGACTCAACTTCGGACATTTCAATTTCTGGTTCGGTTTCTAGCGTTTCAGCGCCAACGTATTCCAATACATCGGGTGAAATTTCAAAAAAAACAGGAACCTCTTCGCTTTTAAATATTTTGCCAAACTGATAGAGTTTCGCCTTTTTCCTTCTGGGTTTGTTCTTTATCACCCGGGTTCCGGTTTTGACCGAGACAGGAATAGCCGGCGGTTCTTTGTATCTTTGGATGGCAGGTTCTTGCGGTTCCGTTATATATTCTTGGGGCAAGGATTGCCAAAAGGAAATGCGACGCGATCGGATGTAAACTATTTTTTCTACTTTTTTGATTTTTTCCCAGTCCAAATCACCAGTTGAGTCAACCGGACGAATGTCAAACATTTGTGAAATAATACGACTTCGGGACATAATAAATAAAAAATCAAATATCAAAAATAAAAATCACAAATCAAAATTTAAAAATTTTTGAATTTTACATTGTCATTTTGCATTTTGATTTTTACACTTTGATATATTTGCAACGTTTCCTCTGCCATCTTTTTCCAGCTGTATTTTTTTATCTGCTCGGATCCTTTTTTCATCAATTCCTCCCGCAAGGATTGACTGCTAAAAAGTGTTTTTATCGCGCGAGCTATATTATCCGGTTCTCTGGCATCAAAATAATAAGCACTGTTTCCCAAAACCTCTTTCATGCAGGGATGATCCGATGAGACCACCGGCACGCCTCTGGCCATGGCTTCCAGTGGCGGCAGTCCAAATCCCTCGTAAAGCGAAGGAAAAATATAAAGTTCAGCATTCCGGTAGACAATATCCAGTCCGTTGTCGGGAACAAATCCGGCGAATACTACATTGTTAATTTCCCTTTTTCTGACGAAATCTTTAAGTCGTCGGTAAAAATAATCTTCTTTGCCAACAAGAACCAACTGGAGATTTTTTTCTTCTTTATTTAATTTTTTAAAAGCCAAAACCAACGCTTCGAGGTTTTTGTGCGGATAAGCGTTTCCTACATACAATATATATGGCTTCATTATACCATAGTCCCGCGGTGCTTGCTTGCCATCTGGATTGGCAACAGAAGAACGCGAGTCGCAGGCCTCGTAAGTTACCGCTATTTTTTCTTCCGGTACTCTGTAATTTTTAAAAATGTCATATTTCGTGAATTGAGAAACGGCGATAATCTTTTTTGCTCTCTTAATCGCTGAACGAATGACAATTTTGTAGGCCAAAAATTTCAACCAATAAAAAAGCGGATTAAGAGTTGTCCCGCGAATGGTGGGAAAATTAAGGAGAATCAGATCGTGAATAGTAATAATAAATTTTTTTCGGAAAAGTAGCGGGACATTGAAATGCGGGAAATGGACAATATCAAGATCATATCTTTTTAAAATTCGGGGCATATTGATCTGCTCGGAAAAAGTGTACCAGTGGTAGTCAGCCAGTATTTTCTGAAAGTTTTTATTTTTCGGCTGGTACTCTTTGAAATTTTCTTTCCGCAAAAAAATAAAATACCGATTTTCCTGATCGATTATCTCCAGGTTCTCTATTAACTTTTGAGTGTAACGCCCCAGTCCCTTCCCCACCGACCCATAAAACCGGGCGTCAATGCCGATACGCATAATTTTATTATATCACTAACAGCACAAAAAATGCAGCTTTTTAAGCTGCATTATCTACTATTAACAAAACAGTTTTCATTACTTATAAATTTGGTCTGCAACAAACTTGATTTCCTTCACAATTTCCGTCTATTCTTGTTGTTGTCGGAGGACAAAATAAGCCATTTGTGCATAATCCTTCGTTATTAGAACCACATCTTGAACTAGGAGCGACAGGACAATTTCTTTCGCATTCAACCAAAGAAGAAAATGTTCCATTACTAACAGAATTACATGCTCCTTCTCCTATATCTATAGTCCCATTTCCATTAACGTCTACCCTATCGCAACTGTATCTTAAAGGACTGCCTCCTCCGCTACCTGGAGCCAGAGTTCCAGCACTGGATTTGGTTTCGCATTCAAATTTGTTCCAGGCGGTTTTGCCAATACCCAGATCGGATTTAACGGCAAAATAGGTCATTACTACATAAATCAAAAGCCAGGCGGCCAGAATGATGCCGAAGCCGAAAAGGATGTGCTTGATGAAATTCTTGGCGGTTTCCATCATCCCTTCATTGCCGGCGGAAAAGATGTAAACAAGGCCGGCAATAACCAAGCCGGCAAGCGCGACAAAAACAAAGATTTTAAATCCGTAGTCAATTAATTTCCAGAAGCCGATAATGAAATGACAAAGAGTGCAGGGCGCTGGATTTTCTGTCGTAGCGCAGGGAACAATGCCGGCGGCATTAGCAGTGAACGCCAGAAAAAGTGAAAAAAATATAACTAGTAATAGTAGTGAAAACCTTTTTGTCATCTTTTCAATAATTATACCACACAAGTGAAAATTTAAAACTGCATATATTTTTGCCAATAGCCGTAAAGCTCTCCGGTCGCCCGCAGATCCCCGGCATTATATTTGGCAATCTCCAGAAATTTCTTTTCTTTGAAAAGCCGGCCGACATCCTCGCCTTTTACGCCTTCCGATTTCGGGCTTTTGATTCCAAAGACCCGGCTCCACAAATGCAAGCTTCCCTTGCGCCGGACTGCTCCATAAAAAGAGAGCTGATCTTGAAGATCAATATGTTTGGCATCCCATTTTTGCAGGTTTAAGTAGCGGTTGGACATTAAGTCCTTTGTTGCTCTAATTTTATGGACCGCGGAGCGAACCATTAAAAACGGAACATCAAACCCCCGGCCGTTAAAAGTAATAAATTCTTTATAGTAACCGGTTATCTCCCAAAATTTTTCCAGCATTTCCTTCTCCGCCATCACTTGAAATTTAATTCCGTTTTCTTCAAATTCTTTTGCGTCTTCTCCCGGTGCTTGAAAATAAACAGCTCCCTTTCCTGTTTCCTGGTCCAAGGTGCCAATAGTCACAATTTCTCCCGTCAAGGGCGAAAATCCTAAGCCCTCTTTCAGCTCTTCCAGGGCAATCTTATATTCTTCCTCGCTTTCTGATTCCTTTTTTATCCAGCGGGTTACAACCTCTTGAGTGGTCTTATCCATTTTCCCAAAATCCTCCCCCACTGTTTCAATGTCAAAAATAAGTTTGGACATAATTTATGTGTCATTCCCGTGAAAACGGGAATCTAAAAAAATGACAATTTTTCGGTACTTCTTTTAAATTATATCACTTATTCAAGCTTTGTATAATTTTCAGAAATTCCTGGGCAGTTTTTCTCCAGTCAAATTTTCTTACCTGCGCGATGCCCTTTTCTCTGAACTGCTCCTGCAGTTTTTTATCCAGCAATATTTCTTTCATTGCTCGGTAAATTTCATCCGGTTTATCAGGATCAGTCATAACGCCGGCACTGCCGACTGTTTCCGGAAAAGATGAGTTGTTTGAAGCGATTACCGGAATACCGCAACTCATGGCTTCCAGCGGCGGAAAGCCAAACCCTTCAAAAAAAGAAGGATACACAAAAAGCGAGGCCAGGTTATAAACAGCCGGCTTGTCTTTATCGTCAATAAAACCGGCAAAAATAATGTCGCTTTGGAAAGGCGATTTTCCTATCTCCTCAAAAATCTGTTTCTGCTTCCAGCCAGACGCTCCGGCGATAACTAATTTGTGCCTTTCCAGTTCCGGATGGTTTAACTTTCGCAATTGATTGTAAGCCCTGATAACTCCAATAATATTCTTGCGCGGTTCAATAGTTCCGAGATAAAGAACAAACTTATAAGGCAGCTTGTATTTTTCTTTAACGATAACAAGTTTTGAATTATTTCTGTCAATCGGCGAAAATTTTCCGGAGACCCCGTTGTAAATTGTTTTAATCTTCCCTTCTGGAATTTCATAGATTTCCTGAAGATCGTTTTTTGTTGAATCTGACACGGAAATTATCCGATCCGCTTTTCCGCAAATTTTTTTCGGATTAATAAAAACATGCCACAGGCGCCTTTTTGCTGAAAAAGTTTCCGGATATCTTTCAAAAGACAAATCATGAATGGTAAAAACCGCTTTACTCTTTTTACTCCAAGCAGAAAAAATTATATTGGGAAAAAACATCACATCTGTTCCGCCGATAAGGCGGTCGATTTTAGGCCAGTCGAAATACCAGAATAAAAAATTGAGAAGTTTGTTCGGATAATTGAATTTTTTGACAGAAACGTTTTTGTATTCTGCAAATTCACTGAAGTCAAAATTTGGTTTTCGGAAAGAATTCAAAAAAAGAACATACCTGTTCTTTTTGTCAATGGCGAATAAATGATGCAGTAAATTAATTGTATATTCCTCAACGCCCGTATGCCTCCCCTCCACCAGACATCGGATGTCAATTCCGATCCTCATTTCTTATGCTTTAATAATCAATCCTCAAAATAATTTTTGACCAATACCGCCAGCATTCCCAAAAACGCCCCTGCCAGAAGCGAGGCCAGCACCACGATTTCCATCGCCCATTTGTTTTCCCGAATCACCGGATCACTGCCGATAATGATGAACCAGGATTCTTCTTTTTGAAGATTGTTAAGTTCTTCCGTTTTTTTATTAAGAATCTTGATAATTGAATTAGAAATATTCCTGGCAATCCTTGAGTCACTGGTGGCAAAAATTACTTGGATTACTTGCGAAGAAAGACGCTGGGCCTTGAAGATCCGTGACAGAGAACGCTGGCTCAGTCCGGCGGAAACTATGCCGGCTTCATTGTAAATATCAGTGACAACCCGGGGAGATCCCAGCCAGCGGACGACTGTATCGGCGAATCGTTCATCAGCCTGAAGGCGGTAAAAGTCATCGAAACGATAATCCGGCGTCTCTTGAATACCGGAACGAGTCACATTGAGAGTGAGATTCGACTTGTAAGTAAGGGGCTGAAACAGTTCCAGTGAAACGCCCGCCACTACGGCTAGAATTACGACAATAAAAAACAACCTGGAATACTTTTTAAATATGGCGATGTACTCTTTTAACTCCATAACTAACGCTTTGTTAATGATAATTTATGTTTTTCTAGCTCTCTTTCAAGATAACTCTTTATTTTACTCTTAAAAATTTCTCTGTCAAATTGAAGCGACTTTGACCGGATGTAGTGAGGATTGTAGTCCGAGTCGCGAAATTTTTTAACCGCCTCAATTATGTCTTCGGCTGTCTGATTATCAAAAAATATTCCCATTTTTCCCTCTTCCATATGCTCGGGAATATCTCCTCCCCGGAAGGCGATGATGGGCCGGCCGGACGCCATGGCTTCAATAGCCACGATTCCGAAATCCTCCTCTTGGGGAAAAATAAAAGCCCGGCACTCGGCATAATATTTTGCCAATTCATTGTCCGACACTCTTCCCAAAAATTCGATATTGGGTCCTGCCATTTTCTGAAGGCGCTTCATTTCCGGACCGCGGCCGATTATTTTCAGAGGAAGCCCTAGCTTGTTAAACGCGGAAATCGCGATATCATGGCGTTTGTAAGCGATGAGCCGCCCGACCATCAGAAAATAACCCGCCTCGACTCGCGGAGACGTTACACCCGTTTCGCCAGCCTCGCCGAGTCTAGGCGGGCCGAATCGAGGCGAGTCGACGCGAGGCGGGTCTTTGCGACTCTCGCTGATGTAAAAGTTTCCGGTAGCGACAGGCGGATGGATAACCTCCGCGTCTTTCTGGTAATATTTTTTAATCCGCTTGGCCACAAAATCGGAATTGGCAATAAAGCGATCCACCCGATCGGCGCTAACTCTATCCCAAAGGCGAATATAATTCATCGCAAAAGGAATAAATCTCTTTATCACTTCCGGGAAATTGAAGTCCTGGGTGTATTTTTGGCAGTCGTCCCAGGCGTAACGCATCGGCGTGT
>JAPLXC010000015.1 GCA_026396275.1 Candidatus Moraniibacteriota bacterium
TATTTGGGAGACAAGATAAGGACGGTAAAGTTTTCCGCCATTGGCAATCGCCGCCACATAATTGGCGATCTGCAAGGGAGTTACCGTGATGAATCCCTGCCCGATAGCCGCGTGATAACTGTTGCCGGTATACCACTTTTCCCCTAGTTTATTAAGTTTCCACTGCTCGTCGGGAAAAAAACCATCCACTTCTCCCGGAATATCAATTCCGGCCGCTGCACCAAGACCAAATATGTTGGCGTATTTTTTCATTCGCTCTATGCCCAGGCCGGAAATATCTCCATAACCGCCTCCCACCGAATAAAAAAACACGTCGCAGCTTTCCGCTATTGCTTTTCGCACATCAGTGTGACCGTGGGTTTTCCAGTCGCCAAAGCGATATGTCCCTACGGATATGGAACCGGTACAATTCACCGCGCTTGACGGGTTAATGATACCTTCGGTCATTCCTGCTGCCGCGTAAATTGGCTTGATTACCGAACCAGGCGGATATGCCCCTGATATGGCCCGGTTGAAAAAGGGCTTGTCAGGATCATTGGCTAATTTTACATATTCATCCGAAGACATTCCTTGAGTGAATAAGTTGTTGTCAAAACTGGGCAAGCTCACCAAAGCCAGTACTTCCCCATTTTTCGGATTGAGAGCCACCGCTGCCGCCGTGCTAGTCCGGGTTTTTTCCAAAATGGCATTCAGGCCGTCAAATATCTTTTTTTGAAGTCCGGCGTCAATGCCAAGTACCAGATCATTTCCCGGCTTAGGGTTAATAATGCCAATCTCCCTTTTGATGGATCCGGCTGAATCAACTTCCGCTTGGAAAGCGCCATTGACACCCCGGAGTTGGTTTTCGTACGACTTCTCTATCCCTTGCTTTCCGATGTAATCGGTAAGTAAATATCCGGAATTATTCTCCAGCTCTTCTTTTTCTATTTTTCCCTCATAGCCCAGAATGTGGGAGAAAATCAACCCATCCACATAATCTCTCACCGCTGTTTTCTCCATCACAACGCCGGGAAACTCCCGGCCCCGTTCGAGCAGTATCAATGCCTCCTCTTGAGCCAGGCGTTCTTTGAGAAGAATCGGCGTCAGTGATACCGGGTCGACGCTTTCCAGCTTCGCCCGGATTTCTCCCTCGTTGATTTTTATGATATCCGAGAGTCCGGAAGCCATTTCCTTTATCTTTAAATCATCGCGGGGAAGATCAAAGGGAACAATCACGGCATCAATACTGGGAATATTATTCACTAATATTTGACCGGAGCGATCCATAATTTTTCCTCTCGGGGACTTGATGACGATGGCGCGAATCCTGTTTCCCTTGGCGATCTCTTGATAATAACTTCCCTTCACGACACTCAAATAAAAAGTTCTCGCGCCCAGCACCAGGAGCGTCGCCACGATGCACCACCAGAAGACGCTGAATTGCTTCCTGGTAAACGGCTTTTCCATCCGGGCCGCTTCTTTTTCCGTTGCCGTCAGCAGATAGTCCTCAATTTCCACTCCCTGCAGAGGGCGGCGCTTTTTTTTGATATTCATGTTCGTTAATGTTTTGCGTTTACTATGTTATCCTTACCGGCTGTAGGCGAAAAAAGGCTGCTTTTCTATTTTTTTCAAAATCAAAAGGCAAAGAAAAAACAAAATGATATTGAAAAACACTTCGCTTTCCAGCCCTCCGAAAAAAGCACCGGACTCTGCCAGCTTCGTCTGAAAACTGCTCTCGGCCCAAACAAGAAAAAGCAGATACATACGGTGAATCACAGTCGCGGCAGCCACAAAAAGCACGATGGCCAGCAAACCCCATCCTTTGTTTTCCATCAGGAAACGCCGGTAAAAAAAGTTAGCGGCGTAGGAAATTAAAACAAAAATAATGACTGTCGTGCCGATCCTGGCATAGGAAACCAGATCAAAGGCAAATCCCGTCAGGATAACCCACGGCAGGGCGCGTGTAAACCCAACGCTCAAGGTCAAAGCAATCACCAGCATCAGCATAATTTGGGGAATCTGATAGTCGGGAAAGAAAACAGTCAGCATGCTTGTTTGAATTATCAGCGCCGCGCAGATTATGGCGAAATAAATAATTTTCTTTTTCATTTTTAATAAGATTCTATTTCACATTTTTAATAACAAACACTATTTCTGTCCTGGAAAATTGAACCGGTGAAGAAATTGCGGCCTGCTGAAAAAGGCGGTCTCCGGAAAGGCGCACGTCCTGGACCTTTCCAATAAGAAGGCCGCGGGGGATATTTTTTCCTATTCCCGAGGTAACGATTTCATCGCCGGCTTTGATCGGATCAGTTTGCAGTACCATATCAAAAATAATTCCCAGGCCGTATTCTCCCCGGACGACTCCTTTAGTTCCTGTTTCCGCTATCATAGCATTGACAACACTCTGGGGATTGGTAATAAGAGTCACCCGGGAACTTCCGGCTCTAACTTCATCCGCCACTCCGATAAGAATGCCCTGGGAAACGATGACCGGCATCCCTTCGCGAATGCCGTCGCTTCTGCCTTTGCTAATTTCAATCCAGTTTCCCAGCCCTCTGGGATCCCGGCTGATAACATAAGCCGTCTCCAATTTAAACTTATCTCCGGGAGCAAGGTTCATTTGCTCTTTGAGAAGTTTGTTTTCTCTTTCTACGTCGCGAAACATGGCGTTCCGGGCCAGCAGTTTTTGATTCTCTTCAGTAAGCCGCTCATTTTCTCTTTTCAGCTGCCCGATGGATGAAAGAAATTCTTTAGCTCCCAATAATTTCAAGGATGCGAGATAGGAAATTTTTTGAAAGGGAGAAAATATTTCTTTCACTGCCAGCTGAAGAGGATGGAAAACATTGGCTGGATTTAAAAAAATAAGCAGTCCGCAGGCGGCCGCAATTAAAATGACTTTAAAAAGTTTTGTGGCTAAAAATTTCCGAAACATATACTTCTTTTGCTAAAAACTGTCTAGAAACGCAACAATTTATCCTGCTCGTTCTCTACTAAAATATCTCTTAAATTTTCCAAGTCCTCCAAGACAATTCCAGTGCCCCGAACCACCGCGGTAAGAGGGTCCTCCATCATCCGCACCGGCATTTCGGTCTGATTAGCGATTAATTTATCCAGTCCTCTGACTAAACTGCCGCCCCCGGCTAAAATTATTCCTCGCTGCATCACGTCAGCTAAAAGTTCCGGCGGAGTCTCCTCGACAACCGTCTTAATGCTATTGACTATGATTCTGATTGAACGGGACAGCGCTTCTCTAATCTGCTCATCATTAACGATTACTTCCTTGGGAAGGCCGCTTACCAGATCCCTGCCGCGGACCGGAAAGGTCATTGCCTCCCGCTGCGGATAGGCGCTGCCAATGGCGATTTTAACATCCTCGGCTGTTTTTTCTCCTATTAGGAGGTTGAATTCATCGCGGCAATAGCGGACGATGTCCTCGTTCATTTCGTCTCCAGCTACCCGCAAACTCCGGCAGATTACCACCCCTCCCAGGGAGATAACCGCAATTTCCGAAGTTCCTCCTCCAATGTCAACCACCATATTGCCCGCCGCTTCCGTTACGGGAAGACGGGCTCCGATCGCCGCCGCCATCGGCTCATCAATAAGATAGGCCTCCCGGGCGCCAGCGTTAGTGGTAGCGTCAATAACGGCTTTTTTTTCCACTTCAGTGATTCCTGACGGGATCCCGATTAAAACGCGCGGCCGGGGTAAAAGAGAAAAGGACTCTTTGTGAACTTTATCAATAAAATATTTGAGCATTTGCTCGGTCACTTCAAAATCACTCACTACCCCGCCAACCAAGGGGCGCGTGGCCACGATATGCCCCGGTGTTTTTCCCACCATCTGCTTGGCTTCTCTGCCAATGGCCAGAATTTGCCCCGTCCGCTTGTTAATCGCTACCACCGAGGGCTCATTGATAACAATGCCTTTCCCGCGCACATAAACCAGGGTATTGGCTGTTCCCAGGTCGATGCCGATGTCTTTAGAAAGATTGCCGAAAATATTGCCGGTTATTTTTCTTAAAATTGCTTTAATTTTTTTCAGCATACGAATTTTCACAAATAAAAAAGCGCGTAGACCATTTTGGCACGTTTTTATTTTTGTTTACCTTGCTCTATATATAATACTGAAAATAACGGCGGATGTCAAAGTACCAGAAAGTCAATTGTTTACAACTTTTACATTGTTTGTCATAATATAGAAGTAATTGGATAACAAAATAAAAAGATGAAAAAACAAAAAATTCCTACTGGTATTGGGGTAATTATAATTTTAATTGTCACTATTACGATTGGAGTGTTCGTGTGGAAAGTTGAAAAAAATCAATTAGCGATAGAGCAACCACAGGTGCCACAAGTAAATCAAAAGTATAATGCAAAAAACAATAATCAGTCAGATGAAAAAGCTCTAGAAGATAGTAAAATAACAACCAAATATACAAATAATACTTATGGATTAGAGTTTGAATATCCACAAAATTTAGTAATTTCCCAGGATGCAACTGATAGCCTTTTTGGGTTAAGTGATCGACCAGACGGGCATTGGGTAATTAATGTAAGTGTTTCCGCTAACACAAATAACTTCTCGTTAGTTCAGGCTTTTAATAAGGAACTAGCTAGATATAAAAAACCAGAAAGAAATATTATCACTTCCGATATAATTGTAGGCGGTAAGCCTGCAAAAAAATTCTCAATTCAAAATCCTACCGATAACGGGAATGCTGTGGTTGTTATTGTCGACGGAAAAAATATAATAACCATATACGGCACCGATTCCACTACATTTCTTAAGACAATTTTTGAGACCGTGCTCAATTCTTTCAAATTTATAAAATAAAAAATCTTTAAGTTTTATTAGAAAAGGGCAGAACTCATTAAGTTCTGCCCTTTGGTTTATATTGGCACGTTTGCCAAAGTTTTCTACGGAGTGTAATAGATATATCCAAGAATGTCAGAGTTGTTTATGTTCACTGTGTGGTCATGGACAATTCCATCTTCGTTCAGGTTGGAATCGTGAATAGACATAGTGCCTGCACTTTCATTGATAGAGGTAACTATTCCAACATGACCATTCGGCATGGTGTCTGTTTGAGCAAATGCGATAATGGCTCCAGCTCTGGGTTCTTTGCCTGTAGCATACCCTTTAACATTCGCTTGGGCAAAGCAATTTATAGCAGAGTAGGTACACACGCCGTCTGGAAGATCTGTCTCATATTCGACATAATTGAGACACCATCCGCCTGTTTCATTTTCGGCTTTTCTGAAACTCCCCGCCGCATTTCTGAACGTCTTAAAGAACTTCGCCGTAATCGTTGTGCTTTCGCTTGGCGTTATTGCATGGGGATTTTCAATGCCCAGCCAGTGACCGAAAGCATAACCTTCATTGGCATTGGCTTCAAGGCTTGCTTGTAAAATTTGACTGATCGAATATTGGCAAGTGCTGTTCTCATCAACGTTGCAGGAAATACCGCTGCCCGTTACGTTGCCACCTTCCAAGGGATCAACAACTATGGTGAGTTGAGCAGGAGGCGTAACTGTGTTTGCCAAAATTAAAGAATGGCTACCGCCCGAAGAATAAATATCACGAGAAGTCGACCAATCTGTATAAATTGTTGACAAGACATAATTTCCTCCTCCACTATCGGAAAAAACGCTATTTATATAGCCATAGCCGACGGAAAACCTGTTTGAATATCCGCAACTTTCCATATTGACGTTACAAGAAGTACCGTACCACACATACCCGCCAGTCGAGCAAGAGGGATTGAACTGATGAGTGACATTTGTTACATGATTTGTGCCGTAGCACTCTGAATTGTAAAAAACGCCTATGTAGGTACCTGCAGAAGCTGAACGAGCAATAAAATAATCGGTGTAAGTATAGCCTCCTTTTGTCATCGAGCCAGAATATTCAAATGCAAAAACATTTCCAGAGAGATGGAGCAAACATATACAAGTCAGCATCAATACTAAAGCTAACCTTTTCATCACTTCCTCCTTTTGGGTTTCAAGTTTAAAACAGGTTAACATTCTTTGCTTCCGAACTACTTCACAAACGCTATGCTTTTACCTCTTTTCTTAATGCTAAAAATGTTAAGGTACAATTTTAAATATATAAACAAACGACAGGATTGTTAATAGTGCAAATGCAATAGGCACTACCGCTTTCTAAAGGCCATACTTCCTCTTATTTTCATTATGTTCTTCATAAGTGGCGGAAAAAATGGTTTCTCCCGTTTCCGGATCGCTTAGAAAATAGTTGTAGTTGGATTCTTGGGGATAAAGAGCGGCTTCAATTGATGAAAGGCCGGGGTTGGAAATCGGGCCGGAAGGAAGTCCCTGGTGAAGATAGGTGTTATAAGGAGAATCAAACTGGGTGTCGGCATAAGAGTACTGCGCTTTGCGGGTTCCAAGAACATAAGCCAGGGTGGCGCAACTTTCCAACGGCTTTCCGTTTTCCAGGCGCTTCCAAAAAATTCCGCTTACGATTTTTCGGTCTTCCTCGCTTCTCACTTCTCCTTCAATGATGCTGGCCATAATAACAATTTCGTTCAAGCTTTTTCCCCTGGCCAGCGCGTCCGCTTTCATTGGCGGCGTTATCTTGGTATTGAATATTCCCAGTAATTTCACGGCAATATCTTTGGCTGTCGCGTCTTTAGCAAAAAAATAAGTGTCTGGAAAAAGATAGCCCTCAAGGTTTTTTATGCCATCACCGGACAGAAAATTATAATTTTCGGCCAGTTCTTGGGGATTACTGGCAATTGCCAAAAAATCATCTCCGGGAAGCCCGTTGGCCTTAAGCCGCTCGGCCATCTGCTTTGATGTCCATCCTTCGGGAAAAGTAACTTTTATAAATTTTGTCTGTTCTTCTGCCAGAATGAGGGCGATTTCCGGAATGGTCAGCCCGCCAGACAGTTCATAGTCCCCCGGAAGGATTTTATTTTGAAGTCCGTGAGTTCTAAGATAATAATAAAAATAAATTTTTCCTGTTATCAATCCTTCTTCCTTTAGTCGTGAAGCAATCAAAACGTTCCTCTCTCCTTTTTTGACTGTAAAAATTTTTGTTTCCCGGTAACTCCCGTGAGAAAAATAAACCTGCTGGCGGAAATAAAAAAAACTCCCTACTATCATAGAAAGAATGATAAAAACTGCTATAAACTTTTCTATCTTTTTGTTAAACACTATTTGAAGCTAGATTAAATATTGGTTTCCTGAATCAGGGGAACGAATGAAAATCCCGGATATTCTTCTTTGTAAAAATCGTCTTCTCCTTTTTTTTCAAGATACCAGATGTCGTTGTGCACCGGAACCACCATTTTGCCTCCGATTTTGAGCTGTTCTTTAAGTAATCGGGGAACTTCACTGGTCGCCGCTGAAACCAAAATACGGTCATAGGGCGCGTTTTTCGGAAAACCAGCGCTTCCGTCAGAACAGTAAAATTCCGTGATTCTCTTCTTTATGAAACCGTATTTGTCGGCGTTCTTTTTTCCAAATTCACAGAGTTCGGAAATCCTCTCCAGTGCCGTAACTTTTCCTTTGGGTCCTACAATATAGGAAAGCAACGCTGTCGTCCAACCCGATCCGCTTCCCACATCCAAAATGTTTTGTTCCCGGCGCGGATCAAGAAGCTCAAACATAATAGCCACTGTCAGCGGCTGGGATATCGTCTGCCCATAACCGATAGGAAGAGGGATATTAACTTCGGATTGATTCTCAAGATCTTCGGGAACGAATTCTATTCTGTTTATTTCCGAAAAGGCGTCAATGACGAGATCGGTTTTCAAGTAGCCGTTCTTTATTAAATCATTAACCAGCTTGCTCATAAAATAATTTTGTAACTTTATAACTAACCACAAATAACTAACAACTTTTAAAGCTAAAAATCCAGCAATAATTCGTTGTTGTAAGTTGTTGGTTGTTAGTTATAATCCAATGACTTGAACTATGATATCTCTTTTTCTTGCTCCGTCAAAGTCAACCGCGAAAATGCTCTGGCGGGCTGTGATCAGCAGTTTCCCTTTTTCTACCGGAATTGTTTCGCTTATTCCCGTAAGCAGTGATTTGCAGTGGGAATGGCCATTGCTTCTTCCGTCAGAGAGCTTGGTCCGGCGCAGTTCAAAAAGATCGTGGGAATACTGGTCATCAATCGGAACCAGTTTGTAAAGAATGCGCATAAAATCCTGAAGAAGCATCGGCTCGTTGTAATTAACGACAATTCCCATAGTCGTATGGGGAGCGTAAATGAGCGCCTGCCCCTCGCGGATTCCCGACCCGTCAATAACTTCCTGAACCTTGTCGGTTATGTCTAAGAATTCAATCTGGGTTCTACTTTCAACGTTTATTTTTTGTTTGTATATCCTCATAAGTTTTCTACGAATTAACTGTCTACTAGCCCCCCTGTTCGACGTTTATCTCTTGTTTGTGCATCTTCATAAAATTTTCTTAGTAATTAGTAAAGATTACTGTTATTTTACCACAATTTGTCTTTTTATCAAAGAAGCGACTATTACCTTTTCAGTTTTAGCTTTTTATACGTACTTCCCGCCGCCACTGCTCCTTCGGCTACGGCCGTGATAATCTGGCGGAATTTGTTAGAGCCAGTGGTGACATCACCGGCGGCGAAGACATTTTCTATGTTAGTCGCTTGGGTGCGATCAACTATGATATAACCCTGCTCGTCGGTTTCAATTCCTAATTCTTTGGCAATGGCGACACCCGGCACTGAACCAATTTCAATAAAAACGCCTTGAGCAGGCAATTCTTTTTTGGCGCCCTGAAATTCATATGACACCGCGGTAACTTTCTGGTCGCCTTTAATTTCGGCTACATTACTGCAGCAAACCAGCTCTATTTTGGGATTCTTTTTAATTTGTTCTTCCCAAACCGGTTCGAAAATATAATTATCCCGATACAATACATAAACCTTACTGGCAAATTCCGCGACGTGGAGAGCCGCCGTTGCTGCCGCGTCGCCCCCGCCGATTACCACTACGTCCTTCCCGCGGAAAAAGGCAGCGTCGCAAGTGGCGCAATAGGAAACGCCTTTGCCGACAAATTTATCCTCGCCGGGGATGTTAAGTTTTCTCGGCTTCATGCCAAGAGCTAAAATAATGCTTTGGGATTTATGGCTTTTTCCATCCTCGGTAAAAACTTCAAACTCTCCGTTATTTTTTTTGACACCGCCCACGACTCCCTGAATTATTTTTCCTCCCAGATTTTCCGCCTGTATTCTAAATTTTTCCGTCAGGTCTCTGCCGGAAATTTTTTCGTAGCCCGGATAATTTTCCACCTGCCAGGCGTTCACCGCTTGGCCTCCCATTTCAGCGCCGATTACCAGATGATTAAGTTTATATCGGCTGGCGTAGATTGAGGCCCCCAATCCCGCCGGCCCCGCGCCGATGATAATTAAATCGTAGGTTTCGTTTTCCATAATCTTATTTAAAAAAATTACAAAGTTGTTATCGGCCTTGATTGAGTAACATAAAAATTATCTTTTCCCAGCGCCCATTCAATGTCCTGTGGAAACCTGTAATGCTTTTCTATTATCCGGCAAATTACGGCTAATTTCAATGTCTGTTTGTCTGAAAGTTTTTGTTTGCCCTGCTTTAATAGTGGTACTCTTACTTCGATTGTACTCTTTTTTCCTTTAATAATCATTATTTTCTGTTCAGAGATATTTTTATCCAAAATCTTCATTTCCTTTTTATCCACAATGTAAGTGTCAGGAGTAATTTTCCCGCCGACAATCGCTTCTCCCAACCCGTAGCCTGCTTCAATTACCATTTGATTGCGATCTTTTGTAACTGGATGAACGGTAAAGCAAATACCGGATATTTCCGACTGCACCATTTTTTGGACAACCACGGCTACTGAAACCTTTTGTTTATCTAACTTTTTCTCGAAGCGGTAAAATATAGCACGGGGAGTAAAAAGCGATGACCAGCATTTCCTTAATGACTCTAGTAAATTATTTCTTGTTACATTTAAATAACTTTCTAATTCTCCCGCCCAAGAAGCAATGGAAGAATCCTCGGCGGTGGCGGAAGAACGGACCGCGACGAATCTCGCATTAAGCTTTTTAAATTCTTTTAAAATATCTTTTCCAATATCTTTTGGAAATTTCTCGTCATTTATCAAATCCCTAATTTCTTCGGACACTTCTTCAATTGAATTTATATCTTTTTTATTTACTTTTTTAAGCTTGGCCATCACTTCAACATTCAAATCAGTTTCAGTTAAAAATCTATCAAAAGCACTGGCCAAAACAACAAATCCTGGCGGCACAGGCATTTTAATACTCAACATTTCTCCAAGCGAAGCACCTTTCCCACCAGCGATTTTTATGTCGTTTTTCGACAAATGCTCAAAGGATTTTGTAAACATCTATTTTTGAGATTCAATTGACTTTTCAAAATTCTCTTTATCTTTTATTATTTCTTCCAGTAATTCTTTTTTTATTTCTATTTTTTCTTCTTTGCCTTCAGCATTTTTATAGGCCATGTAAATATTTTGCTCACTGTCCTTGCTTGAAATCTCTATCCTTGGTCCCTCCGTGAGTTCAAATCCTTCGCCCAATGCTTTAATAAATTCATTTCTTTCCTCCACACCCTCCGCTTTCTCTATTATTTTCGCAATAAATAATTCAACAATTCCCTGGTGCGTTCCCAAATACCTCTCTAGTTGGTTTCCAAATTTTTCGTATTTACCTGCCTTGGATGCTATCCGGTTGAAATTATTGCCAATTTTTGCGTATCGTCCGATTATTTCGGCGATGTTGCCCGCCGCTCTTGTGTAAGTAATTGTCTCATTACCCGGATACTTAAGAGCTTCTTTGTCACTTTTATTCACTAACCAATCAAGAAATTCTCCTTTGTCATCCGCTTCCCATAACAAGTCCCCTAATTCTCCTTCGTCGTTGTAGTCCAATCTTTTATCGCTAATAATTTTCTTCCCCACTTTTAGTTCCTCGGAAATGACTTTTTCAATATCTTCCAAACCGGCATCGGGATTTATATTTTCGTCCGCTAGCATTGTCCGATAAGCAGTTTCTTTGGCTCTATCGCGATGGCTCGACCACGCTAGTGATACATCAGCTTGTGGATTTAATTTCCTCCCTTTTTCATCTGATTGAGCTCTGCCCTTCTCTGTTAAACGCCTTCTTTCGTCGGGTTGGCTTTCTTTCCAGGATTCCGGTTCGCCATGCCTCATAAACTCCAAAATTATTTTTGTTTCAACTTTTTTCTCCACTTCTGGAGAGGTAACTTTTTCCGGATTATACATATTTTTTTCTAAAATAACTACATTTTAAAAGCTTTGTATTATTTCAAAATTTACCTTTATATCCGACTTTAATATTTCTATTTGGACTGTATCTATTATATAACCCAATAAACTTTTCCTCGTCCAAATAATATTTTCCTCCAACAAATTTATTCTTGAAACCTTTTGCCAAAATATAAAATTTTTCCAACTCGGCAAATAAAGAATCCTTTCTCAATATCGCCAGTTTTTTTGATTTTGAATCAATGAGGAGAAGAAATGTATTTATTTTTAAGGGCTTTTTTAATAAATGTAATCTTCTTTCTATGGCTTCGGGTGCAATCCTTTCGCAATATATTTGGCCGATTAAATAGAGAATCGCTCTTGCCTCATTTAAATCATTCCAGTTTGGTTTTTTGAGTATTGCTTGATATCTTTTCCAAAGCCGTTTTAAGTCCGCGTTTATTTTGCTAACATCCATCAAATAAGTATGTTTTAGTAATAATTGCATGGCATTATTTCAATATTCTTACCAAGCCCTTATACGCATCCACCTCCACTAAATCCCCATCTTTTAAAACCTGCGTCGCAATCTTCGTGCCGATTATGCAGGGTTTTTTAAGTTCTCGTGAAATAATCGCAGCGTGGCATAGCAGTCCTCCTTCATCAGTAACAATTGCCTTTGCCCTTTTTATTAAAGCCACGAAATCCGGAGTAGTCATTGAGGTAACCAACACCATTCCTTCTTTAAATTTTCTTCCTTCCTCCCACGGATCCAAAATTATTTTTACCCTGCCCTGTATCTTTCCCTGATAAGTCGGCATTCCTTTAATAATTTTAGGATTTTTTGCTATTGCATTTTCGTGAAAATCTTTTTTCTTTGTTCCAGTAAATACAACAATCTTATTTCCCTTTTGCTTTATAGTAAATCCTTTCTTTTTTCGCTCTTGGTAAATTTTTCTGGCATTAATTTTCCCCGTTAATCCTTCTAGAATTTCGCCCTTAGACAAAAATAAATGTCCGTCCGGCAAAATATTTAAGCGCCTATCAATTTCAGTATAAAATTTATTGCCATGCTCATAGTAAATATTCACTTTTTCCGATTCAAAATTTCTGTCACTCAAAGCTTGCCTTAGCCATTTGACATGTTTTAAAATATCTTTATTCTTTTTAATTCCCAATAGAGTTTTATCAAGCAATTCTTTTTCTTTATTTTCGCCTGCTCTTATCTTTTTCAGTTCTTTATCGGCATCAATTTTCAAATTTTTGCGGAATTTTTTTATGTAATCTTCCAACTCATAGGAATGATTGGAAGCGTGAGTAAATATTCTGGCTCCAAAGTCGTACCACTGATTGAATATTATCTCTTGAATCTTTTTATCAGAAAACTTTTTCCCTTTT